>JBFWJM010000052.1:0-14327 GCA_050253205.1 Desulfovibrionaceae bacterium | reverse complement strand
CCGGAAGGGGATGGGTCAGGGTATGTGCCAGGACCACGCCGTTGCGGTCCGTGACGAAGATGTAGGCGATCAGATGGCGACGTTCGTGCAGGTTGACCTCGACGAAGATGAGCGAGAGCAGCGGCGGGATGTTGTTTTCCAGGATGTGCGTGGCGCCTCGGTCGGCCACGGAGTGGGCGATGGCCGCGCCGCGCATCTCCAGCTCGTTGGTCAGGGAGGAGACGAGGATCCAGCGGGCCACGAAGGCGATGGTCACGGAGATGAACAGCACTGCGGCGAGCATGGAGATGAGCAGCTTGTGCCGCAGGCTGATGCGGCTGAACCAGTCCTGTGCCTGCTGGCCCGCCCCTGTGGCGGCCGCACCCGAGGAAGTCGTGGTGCTCGTGGTGCTGGGGGGCCTCATGGGCGCTCCTTCAGTACGCTCCAGTCCTCCAGCGGGCGGAAGCGGCCGCCCTCCAGCCGGGTGAAGGAGACGTAGTCCATGCCCTGGTGGTCCATGGGGCCGAAGGTCACGGTGGTGCCCCGGCCGAGGTCCAGGTCGCGGATGGACTCGATGGCGTCGAGAAAGCGCTCGCGCGTGGGCTCCGGGCCCGTTCGCCGGAGCCCCTCCACCAGGATGCGCGCGTTGAGAAAACCCTCCAGCCCGGCGAAGCTCGGCGGTTCCCCGGGGAAGTACCTCCCCAGCGCGTCGAGATATTCCGTCACCACGTCCTCGCCGCCGCCGGGGGCGGCCTGGCCGGTGAGCGGCGGCACCACCTGCGACATGACCACGCGGCGGCCCTCCAGCGGGGCCAGGCGGCGGGCCAGTTCCTCCGCGCCCACGAAGGAGACGTTGTAGAAGATGGGGTCGAAGCCCTGGGCTGAGGAGCGGCGGATGAATTCGGCGCAGGCAGAGTACGTGCCGACCATGACCACGGCCTCGGCGTCCGAGGCGGCGATGCGCTCCAGCCCCTCCTCCACGTCGAGGGTTCCCCGGGTGTACGACCCCCGCGCCACGGGCTCCAGCTCGTAGCGCTTGAGGGCCAGCTCCGTGCCCACGAGCCCGTCGAAGCCGTAGGCGTCGTACTGGTAGAACACGGCGATGCGCTTGAGGCCAAGATTGTTGACGAGGTGGGCCACGGCGCTCTCCGTCTCCTGGTAGTAGGAGGCGCGCACGTTGACCACATAGCGGTTGAACGGTTCGCGCAGGGCGTTGGCCCCTGTGAACATGCCCACCAGGGGGGTGCGTCCGTCCTCCAGCATGGGCAGCACCTTCACGGTGGTGGGGGTGCCCACGTAGCAGAACAGGGCGAAGACGTCGCCGCCGATGATGAACTGCTGGGTGTTGGCCAGGCAGCGGGGCGGGTCGTAGGCGTCGTCCCGGGTTTCGATGCGGATGGTCCGGCCGTGGATGCCGCCGGATTCGTTCACCGCGCGCAGGCAGGCCTGGGCCCCGCGCAGGGTCTGGGTGCCGAGGTAGCCGGCGTGGCCGCTTAAGGCCAGGGAGGAGCCGAGGACGATCTCCGTATCCGAGACGCCGGGCGCGCCGACGTATTCGTCAACGGGCTGCGCCGCGTCCGTGCAGCCGCCTGCGAACGCGGCAAGCAGCAGGAATGCTGCGAGGAGTCGTAGCAAGGTCACTGGCCCCCCCGGCTGATGTTCCACCCCCGGAGACGTTACTCCCTGGAGGGCGCAAGCACAAGCGCGCACGGCGGATTCCCGAGCCGGGGGGAAGAGACCGATCCCCCGGGAATCAGGCGTTGAGCTGCTGGAGCCTGTCGCGCACACGAAGGAGCGTGGTGCGGCAGGTCTCGATCTCCTGCTCTTGGAGCGGGGCGAGCACCTCCTCCTGGATGCCGAGGCAGACCTGGGTGATCTCCTCCAGAAGCCGCGTGGCCTTGGGCCGGAGCTCCACGAGCTTGACCCGCCTGTCGCGCTCGGAGAGCCTCCTGCGGACCCAGCCGTCGCGCTCCAGGCCGTCCAGGGAGCGCACCAGCGTGGGCCCGCCGATGCCGATGAAGTCCGCGATCTCCTTCTGGGAGGCGGGGTGCCCGATGAGGTCCAGGGTCTTGAGCACCTGCCAGCGGCTGGCGCTCATGGCGCGGTCGCGCAGGCGGGCGTCGATGAGCTTGCGCCACTCGCGCGAGACCTCGTAGATCACCAATCCGAGCATGCCGCTGTTGCGTTCCTTGTCCAGCGAGCAGCAGCTCCGGGAGTGGGGGGTGTCGTCGATCATGGTCATTCCCCCTTTCTGCCCATCAGTCGTTCGCTGATCAGCGTGATGCCCTTGAAGAAGGCGGGCACGAAGAACGTGGCGATGAACGTGGCCGCGAGCATGCCGCCGATGATGCCCGTGCCGATGGCGTGGCGGCTGTTGGCTCCCGCTCCCGTGCTGATGGCCAGGGGCAGGCAGCCGAGGATGAAGGCCAGCGCCGTCATCAGGATGGGGCGGAAGCGCAGCTGCGCCGCCTGGAGCGCGGCTTCGTGGATGGACTTGCCCTGCTTGTGCAGCTGGGTGGCGAACTCCACGATGAGGATGGCATTCTTGGCGGCCAGGGCGATGAGCGTGACCAGGGCCACCTGGAGGTAGACGTCGTTGGAGAGCCCGCGCAGCCAGGTGGCGGCGATGGCCCCGAAGATGGCGAAGGGCACGATCATGATGACCGCCAGGGGGAGCGTCCAGCTCTCGTACTGCGCGGCCAGGATCAGGAAGACCATGACCAGGCCGAGGATGAAGATGAGCGTGGAGGAGCTCGTGGCGGTCTGCTCCTGGTAGGCCGTGCCGGTCCAGGCCAGGGCGTAGTCCTGGCCGAGCACCTCGGCGCAGATCTCCTGCATGGCCTGGATGGCCTGGCCGGAGCTGTACCCCGGGGCGGGAGTGCCCAGGAGCTTGGCCGCAGGGAAGACGTTGTAGCGTTCCACGGTCACGGGGCCGGTGGTGTGCTCCACGTCCACCAGGGCCGTGAGCGGGATCATTTCCTCCGTGTCCGAGCGCACGTACACGTCGCCGATGTCCTCGGGATTGTCGCGGTAGTCGGGCTCGGACTGCATGGTCACCTGGAAGGTGCGGCCCAGGATGTTGAAGTCGTTGACGTAGGAGGAACCGAAGGTGGCCTCCATGGTCTGGAACACTCGGTCCACGGGCACGCCCATGGCCTTGGCCTGTTCGCGGTTGAGGTTGATGCGCAGCTGGGGCGAGTTCACCGAGAAGGTGGTGGAGACGCGGCCCAGTTCGGGCCGCTGGCCCGCCGCGGCGATGACCTCCTTCACCTTGGCGTCGAGGTCGTAGAGGCTGCCGCCCGAGCGGCTTTGGATGTAGCCCTCGAAGCCGCCCGTGTTGGACATGCCGGAGATGGGCGGCATGGAGAAGGCGATGACCAGGGCATCCTGGATGCGGTATCCCGCACCGAAGATCTGGCCGACGATGGCATCGACGGATTCCCCCTTGCCGCGCTCGTCCCAGGGCTTGAAGCGGACGAAGGTGGTGCCGGAGTTGTCCTTGACCGTGCCGGAGAGCAGGTCGAGGCCGGAGAGGGAGATCATGGTCTCCACCCCGGGGGTGCTCTTCAGGCTGTTGTCGAGCTGGCCCATGGCATCCATGGTCCGGGAGAGGGAGGCCCCCTCGGGGAGCATGGTGATGGCGATGGCGTAGCCCTTGTCCTCGTTGGGTACGAGCCCGCCGGGCACCTGCTGGAAGATGGACCAGGTGACGAAGAGCAGCGCCGCCACCAGGGCCGCCACCAGCAATGCCCGCTTGAGCAGGAAGCGAACCCCGGCGGTGTACCCCCGGGTGACGCGGTCGAAGAAGACGTTGAAGGCGCGCAGCGGGGCTATGGGCTCCTTGTGGGTCTTGCGCAGCAAGAGGGCGCAGAGGGCCGGGGTCAGGGTCAGGGCCACGATGCCCGAGATGACCACGGAGACGACGATGGTGATGGCGAACTGGCGGTACATCTCGCCAGCCAGGCCGCCCATGAAGGCCACGGGCACGAACACGGCGCAGAGCACCAGGACCATGGCCACCAGCGCGCCGGAAACCTCGTCCATGGCGCGCATGGTGGCCTCGCGCGGGCCGAGCTTCTCCAGGCGCATGACGCGCTCCACGTTCTCGATGACCACGATGGCGTCATCCACCACGATGCCGATGGCCAGCACCAGGCCGAAGAGGGTCAGGGTGTTGATGGAGAATCCGAGGGCGTACATGCCCGCGAAGGCACCGATGATGGACACGGGCACGGCCAGCAGCGGGATGACAGTGGCGCGCCAGTCCTGGAGGAAGATGAAGATGATCACGCAGACGAGCAGGAACGCCTCGAACAGGGTCTGGCGCACCTCGTCCATGGATATCTTGACGAAGGTGGTGGTGTCGTAGGGCGTGGTGTATTTGATGGAGGCGGGGAAGCGCTGTTGGAGCTCGTTCATCTTGGCGACGACGATTTCGGCGGTGTCCAGCGCGTTGGCCCCCGGGGCGAGGTACAAGCCCATGGCCACCGAGGGGTTGCCCTGGTGCTTGGCCTGCAGCGAGTAGCTCTTGGCACCAAGCTCGATGCGCGCCACGTCCTTCAGCCGCAGGATGGTGCCGTCGGGGTTGGCGCGCAGGGTGATGTTGCCGAACTCCTCCGCCGTGGAGAGGCGGCCCTGGGTGGTGACGGTGTACTTGAGCTCCACCGGGGAGCCCAGCGGCTCCTGGCCGATGGCCCCTGCGGCGAACTGGGCGTTCTGCTCCTCGATGGCGTCGCTGATGTCGCTTGGGGTGAGGTCGAGCTGGGCCATGCGGTCGGGCTGGAGCCAGATGCGCATGGAGTAGTCGCGCGAGCCGAATATCTCGGCGTCGCCCACGCCGGGCAACCGCTTGAGCTCGTCGAGCACGTTCACCAGGGCGTAGTTGCTGATGTAGGTCGTGTCGTAGCGGCCGCCCTCGGATTCCATCTCGATGACCATGAGCATGGAGGAGGAGCGCTTGGCCACGTTGACGCCCTGCTGGCGCACCGATTCGGGCAGGCCGGTGAGCGCCGCCTGCACGCGGTTGTTCACGTTGATGGTGTTCTGGTCCGGGTCCGTGCCGACCTGGAAGGTCACGGTGATGCCCAGGGAGCCGGAATCGGAGCTCACGGAGTTCATGTACAGCATGTTGTCCACGCCGTTGATCTCCTGCTCCAGGGGTGCGGCGACTGTGGCGGCGATGACCTCGGCGCTGGCACCCGGGTAGGCCGTGGAAACCTGCACCTGGGGCGGGACGATCTCCGGATACTCGGCCACGGGCAGCTCGATCATGGCCATGGCCCCGGCCAGGGTGATGACCAGGGAGACGACGGTGGCGAAGATGGGTCGGTTGATGAAGAAGCGTGCGAACATCGGGTTACTCCGCGGCCTTGTCGCAGGGGGAACCGCCCTCGGCTGCGGTGGAGGCGGGCTCCTCGCCGTTGGTGGGGGTCACGGGCGCTCCGGGCCGGACCATGATGATGCCCTCGGTGACCACGCGCTCGCCGTCCTCAAGCCCCTCCTCGACCACGAAGTCCTTCTCCAGGGCGAGGCCGAGCTTCACGGGGCGCAGGCTGGCCACGTTGTTCTCGTCCAGCACGTAGACGAAGGGGCCCTGCTGCGTGAAGAGCACGCCGCGCTGCGGCATGGTGATGGCGTCCTTGAGCTTGGCACCCTCCAGGAAGATGTGGGCGTACTGCCCGGGGAGCACGAGCAGGTCCGGGTTCGTGAACTCGCCGCGCATGAGGATGGAGCCGGTGTCCGGGTCCACGCGCTTGTCGCGGAAGTTGATGAAGCCGTGGTGCGGGTAGCAGCTGCCGTCCACCAGGGTCAGGCGCAGGGTGTAGCCCTCCTCGGGGACGACGAGCTTGCCCTCGGCCTGCCAGCGGCGGTTGCGCAGGTCTTCGGAGCCGGGCACCGCGAAGGTCACGTAGAAGGGGTCGAGCTGGGTGATGGTGGTGAGGATGGAGTTTTCGCCGGACTCGGAAATCAGGCTGCCCTCGGAGAGGCTCTCCTTGCTGGTGACGCCGGAGATGGGCGCGCGGACCTCGTTGTAGTTTCGGCTGATGCGCGCGTCGTTCACCTTGGCCGAGGATTCCTGCACGGATGCGGCGGCGGACTCGTAGGCCGTCACCGCGTCGTCGCGCTCGGAGGCGGAGACCGCGCCGCCGCCGAAGAGCTTCACCAGGCGGTCGCGCTCGCGGCGGGCGTTTTCCATGGTGGCGCGGTTGCGGGCCAGTTCGCCCAGCATCTGGGAGAGGTTGGCGTCGTTCTTCTCGGGGTCGATGGTGAAGAGCAGGTCGCCCTGCTCCACGAAAGCGCCCTCCATGTACCGGCGCTCCAGCAGGATGCCCCCGGTGCGGGCGCGGACGTTGATCTCGCGCACGCCCTGGGTGCTCCCCGTGTAGCTGAAGGTAAGCGGTACGTCGGCGCGGTGCACGGTGCCGATCTTCACCGGGGGCGGAGGCGGGGCCTGGTTGGCTCCATCGGCCTCGCCGGAGCACCCGGCAACCGCGGCCAGCATGGCGGCCAGCAGCGCCGCGAGCACAGGGCGATAAAGATTACGGAAGCAGGGGCGCAGGGCGGCTCTGGATAGCATGATCGGCTCCTCGGAAAAGGAATGGCGTGATGGTAGGTAGGTATCAAATCGTTAGGCAGCTACCTTTATCTGCTCGTCCGGCGGCTGTCAACGACGAATGCGTGAAAATGTGGGGCGGGCAGGGGCGGCCATGTCGGCGGCGCGGCGTCCGCAACGAGGCGTCCGCACCGAGGCGGGAGGGTCAGCCCGCGAGGGAGAAGCAGGCGGTGACCACGTTCTCGTCGCCTTCGCGTCGGTAGCGGAGTTCGTCGGCCATCTGCTGGGAGAGGAAGACCCCGAGCCCGCCCACGCGGCGCTTGCCCATGTCGCCGCCGAGGTAGGGCTCCTCGGCCTGGAGGGGATTGAAGGGCACGCCGCTATCGCGGATTTCCACGAACCAGTCGCCGTCGGGCTCACGGCCGCAACGGGCTTCCATGAACCCGCTGCCCCCGGGGTAGGCGTAGCTCACCACGTTGACGGCCAGCTCCTCCACAACGAGCTGGACCTTGACCAGCCGCGCCTCGGCCATGCCCGCCGTTCGCGCATGGGCCTGGCAATGCCCTATGAGCGCCGGGAGGTTGCCGTGCTCGGCGGGGAGGCGCAGGCTGTCGGCGCTCACCCCGAGACCGCCTGGTCCGGAGTCTCGAAGATCTTGAACATGGCACCGAAGCCGGAAAGGGTGAAGACCTCGCGGACCATGTCCGTGAGCCCGCAGAAGCGCAGCTCCCCGGACCCGGCCTTGAGCTTCTTCCCGGCCACGAGCACGCTGCGCAGCCCGGCGGAGCTGATGTACTCCACGCCGGACATGTTCACCACAACCTTGTATGTTCCCTGGGCGATCCACTCCTCGCACTGCGCCTCGAACTCCTGCGCCGTGGTGGTGTCCATGTGCCCGCTGGCGGAGACGACCAGGTAGCCGCCCTTGGTTTCACTCGAAAATTCCATCTTCAAAAGCTCCTTGCGCTCTGCGCGCCTGTTGTCTGCGCATGGGGATACCGCAACCGGGCGAAAAAAAAAAGGCCGGGTTGCGGGGCGCGTTCAGCGCAGTTCCCCCTCCTTGAGTCGATGCGGAATCTGCTTGAGCGTTTCCTTGACGTCCTGGGGGCGCTTGACGTTCCTCCAGGCCGCGATGAGGTCGGGTTTTTCCGGGTTCGAGGCGTTGTAGCGGTTGATCCGCAGCTCGATGTCCGCATACTGGCTGGTGGGGAGCGTCACCTTGGCGAAGAGGACCTCCCTGGCCTTGTAGTCCCGAAACACCTGGGCAAGCGCCTCGGACAGCTTCTGGGGAATCTTGTTGAAGGCCAGGTCGTCCTTCTTCGCCGCGCCTTCCAGGACCTCCGCGAAGGAAACGTCGGCCACCACCTGGCCCTTCTTGATGACGAAGGTGCGGAAATCCCCGCCCAGATCGAACCTCTGGCTCCAGGTCCGGACATAGCTCTCGGGCAGTTCCACGATCTTCGTTCCCTGCATGTCGGCCTTGAGCGCACGGGTGAGATCGGCGGTGGTCACGGCGGGGGCCTTGGAGCCCGTGGGCAGGTCGTAGATGAGCGGGAAGACCACGCGGCCGCCCTTTGCCGGCACAGGGGGGAGCGCCCCGCCCGTGGGCACCGCCGCGCTCGAAGCCAGGGGCGGGCAGCTGCCGGGCTTGTCCGCGCCGGGGCAGTTGTTCCGGCTCACCTTGATGATGATCTCTTCCAGCTGCGCGTTGTCCTTGCACTGCCCCTCGAAATTGCAGATGGCCTCCCAGGCGCCGCAGAAGTCGTTCTGCTCGAAGAGCTCCCGGGCTTTTTGCTGCGCTGCGCAGGGGTCGGGGCCCGCGGCCTTGCGGGCCTCGGGCAGGAGCTTGGCCACAGTGGGGTGGGAGGCGTATTCCTTGGGTGGGTTCATGCCGGGGGCGGCGGCCACGGCCAGCTTCAGTGCTTCGAGAATCTCCTTCTCGTCGGCCTGCTGCGCTGTCAGCACGTAGGCCTTGAGGTAGTGGGCCCGGGCCAGGGTGGCCGGTTTCTCCTCTCCCTCCCGGATCTCCAGGCCGAGCAGGCCGATGGCCTTGTCCGCGTAGCTGCTGGCCTTGGCGTAGTCGACCATGGCGGCATAGTCCTCGGCGGCGGAGAGCAGGTCCGCTCCGGGCCCGGCGAAGGCCGGAACGCTGGAGATGACCAGAAAAAGCGTCAGGGCGAGTCCGGGGATAAGGCGGGGCATATGCGGTCGTCCTATTGTTTCATGGTGTTGAATTTCTTGCCGATGACCTGGAGTTTGGTCTCCTTGCCGGGGTGGATGGTGACCTCCCCGGAGCGCTTGCCGTTGGCCGGGTCGGCGTCGTTCAAAAGCGTTACGGTGTACCTCCCGCAGACGAGCTTGATCTTTTCCACCGGGGCGATGAGCCCCGTGTCACGCCCGTTGATCAGCACCTTGCCCCAGGGCTGGGCGAAGATGCTCAGCATGCCGGGGTTGGACTCGATGGCCTTGCGGATTTCCGCCGCCTTCGCATTGCCTGGGTCGACCTTGAGGGCCCGCCCTGCGCGGACCAGCGCCGTGCTGCACCTGCCCGCCTTGCGGGCCTCGGCGGCAAGCTCCGTCAGGGCATCGCCGACGGCCCCCCGCTCTTCGGCCGTGGCATCCAGGAGTTCCGGCGAGCCGGCGTCGAGGATGGGCTCCGCGAGGCTCCAGGAGGCGTCGGCGTCGCCGAGCGCGGCCCGTTGCGCGGCCACCTTCAGCACCTTGCCGAGCCCGCTCCTCGCCCCGGCGGCCACCTCCGGCGAACCGGAGGACAGCAGTTCGAGGTAGATCTGCGCTGCGCCGCCTTCCGGCTCCAAGTATTGCCCGGAGTAGAGCATCTTGTTGGCGGCGAGGAGTCGTTCCAGGTCGCTGCCGGGCGCTCGTTGCGCATGGGCCGCGAGCGGGACGAGCACAGCGAGCAGCAGGCCCAGGAGCGCCTGCGGGGCGAAGGAGCGCCTTTGCAGCGTTCTGTCGGCTGTTCTTTCGTTCATCTGATCCATATTGTATGTTTCGGGCTTCATGTTGCTTCGCTTCTGACCGCCAGCGACGACGGAGGCACGATAGCTGGTTTGTCCCGGGTTGTGAATGGTTCTCGTCCGCTTCGGGGGAAACTGGGGGAAATCCCCAAATTCCACACTTATCTTGAGGTGGTTGTATTATTGGAGTACGTTCCATCCATATTTTCCGGAATGCACGAGGTGGGTATTCGATGTTCACTCGGCCATGCCGAGCTCTGCAAGGCTGCGCGCTCCTCTTCCTGCTCATGATCTCCGCCGCCGTCCCTGTTGCGAAGGCGGGCGGGGTACCGTTTTATTTGAAGCTGCCCCTGGGCGTCGAGGCGGAGTTCACGCTCTCCGGCGAACAGGGGGTCGTGCTTTCGGGCAGCACCGACATCCGGGGACAATACTACCAGGAACAGGGGCCGCCCCCCGGCGACTACACCCTCACCCTCCACGACGCCAGGAGCGCCGAGAGCAGCACCGTGCAGGTGCGCCTCGCCCCGTCCGAAAACGGCCTGGCGACGGTGCTGCGGCCGCAGGTTTCCTGGGCCGGTGCCGATGCCCCCGCAACCAATGAAGAGGCCGGATTCATGAGTCCCAAAGTACTGATCCTGATCATGATGCTGTGTTGCGTCGTCGTCCTGGTGCTGATCCTGCACCGCAAGGGGCGGCTGGGGGCGATTGGGGCGGGGCTTGCGCTCCGCAAGGGCGGGGCTGTTTCGCCCGATGCCGCCGCCTCGATGGGGGGGCAGGCGGGGGACCAGGTGGCGGGCCAGGAGCGCCCGGGCATGGTTTCGACGGTGGCCGGAGAGATCACCCTCAAGGAATTCAAGAAGATGGAGAACACTCTCGCCCGGGGCAAGGGGCAGTGTAGCCTGGCGGGAACCCCCGTGGCCCTGGCCGAGGGCTGGCGCGTGGAGCTGGGCGACATCGTTCTCAAGCGCCAGCACCACGTGGGCGGGGTGGGTGGCGTGTACGAGGCCTACGGCAAGAAGGATTCCTCGCGCCGCCTTGCGGTGAAGCTGCCGCTCTCCACGGTCATCACCAAGGCCAACAACGCCTTTGACATCGAGTCCATCCGCACGGAGTTCGAGAACAACAAGACCCTGAGCGGCAGCATGCGCCTGGTGCAGTTCTACGAGCTGCGGCGGCTCGTGGTCGTTGACGGCGACAAGCGGACGAACATCTACTTCAGCGTGATGGAGTTCTTCCCCGGGCAGACCCTGCGGGAGATCATGGGCCTGGGCAGGGATTTCGACATCCAGTCGCGGCGCATCGTGCTGCGGGAGCTGGTGGAGGCCCTGGCCGAGGCGCATTCCAAGAAGCGCATCCACAACGACATCAAGCCGGACAACGTGCTCGTGCTCTATTCCGGCTCCAGCAAGACCGTGAACGGCGTGAAGCTCATCGACTTCGGCGCGCAGACCGAGGTGCGCGGAGACGACCCGGACCGTGCCAGGAAGCTGACCCCGGACTACTGCGCGCCCGAGGTGCTGGGCGGGCGGCCGCCCTCGGAGCGCTCCGACATCTACGCCATGGGCCTTCTGGCTTACGAACTCTTCGAGGGGGCGCTGCCGTTCCCCTCCGGCAAGGGCAGCGAGCACAACGCCTCCATGGCGGAGTTCGAGCTGCGCTTCAAGAACCTCGAAGACCTTCCAGCAGTTGCGAACGTCATCAGGAAAATGGTCGTCAAGGAGGAAGCCCGGCGCGGCTTCTCCACGGCCGGCCAGGTTCTTGATGCCTTGAAATCCATTTAGCACCCTGTTGTACGTTTTTTCCTGAGGAGGAGAGATGAATCGCTACCGGATGAAAGGAATTGTGGCCTGTGTGGTGATGTTGCTCGTGGTGCTGGCCGCCCAGGCGGCCGTGGCCGCGCAGGAGGTGCGCGTCACCCGCATTCATAACGACCCGACCCTGCTGAACCAGGAGGTGGTGGTCAAGGGAACCGTCGAGCAGATCGAGACCCTCGGGGAGGGAATGACCCGGGGCCGCTTCATCCTGCGCGACGCCCAGGACGGGGAGACCATCCGCATCGAGTCGGACAAGGTTCCCGCGCCCGGGCCGGACGTGGTCAAGTTCACCGTGCTGGTCAAGCGCAACGACACCACCGGAAGCGTCTACCTCTGGCATCTCACGGGCGGGGATTCGGGCGGCTGGACCGACCTGCTCACCGATCCGATCACCATCATCGCCATCGTCTTCCTGCTGCTCATGGGCTTCCTGGTGTATTACCTGCTGCGCTCCGACAAGCAGGCCTCCGTGAGCATCGACCCGCCGGTGCAGCCGGGCGCGGCTCCGCAGCAGGAGCAGGAGCAGCCGCAGCCTGCGCAGCAGCCCGAGCAGCCCGCCCCTGCCGCGAAGCAGGAAACCCTCGACACCATGGGGAGCCTCGTGGTGGTGGAGAGCGACGTGACCCGGCTCGTGGGCGAGAGGCGCTCCGTGGTCCTGCGCGGCGGCCAGGGCATCCTCGGCCGCGACGACGCGGACATCAACATCGACGACGGCACGTTCAGCAGCCGTAGCGCCGTCATCAAGTACGACGCGGGCACCCGCACGCTGGTCATCCAGAACATCAAGAAGGGCAGAAAGCTCGTGGTGGTCTCCTCCGGCGGGGACCAGACCACCCTGAACTTCAATGAGGAAGTGCAGCTCGACAGCGGCGACACCATCTCGCAGGAGCGCTCCGCGCTGAAGCTCCGCTTCGAGGGCATCGGCCCGCAAAAGACGCGCGACGCCTAACCCCGGCGGGACCAAGCGTGACAGCACAAGCGAACTTCCGTTTCGACGTGGGCTATTACAGCCATGTCGGGGGGCGCGGCCTCAACGAGGACGATTACTTCCACCTCGCGTTCCACGTGGGGGAGAAGGCCGTCCGGCTTGCGGGCGTGGCGGACGGGATGGGCGGCAACCATGCGGGGGAGGCCGCCTCGCAGGCGGCCATCCAGGCAGCCGCCAGCTATCTTGTCGAAACCCTGATGGGCAAGGGGAAGGCCCTCTCCCCGGCGTTCCTCGAAGCCTGCGTTCGGAACGCGGTGAGCCGGGCCAACAGGGCCGTCTGCGAACTGCCCGGCAAGCTCGGCCAGGGCACGACCCTGACGCTCGGCGTGTTCACCGAGGGGCATGCGGTCATCGGCCATGTGGGCGATTCGCGCTGCTACCTCTGCACGCCGGGCGAGGCGCGGCTGCTCACCCGGGACCATGCCGACGGCTCCGGCGCGCTGACCAACAGGCTTGGCCGCTGGGACGAGGTGGAGGCGGACGTGGAGGTGCACGGGCTGACGGACGACGCGCTGTACGTCTTCTGCTCGGACGGGGTGCACGGCAGCGTGGGCCCGGAGACCATCGCCCGGGTTTTCGAGTCGGCCCCGGACCCGAAGCAGGGTTGCGTGCGCATCGTCGAGACGGCCCTGGCCAATGCCGGACCGCAGTCGGACAACCTGACCTGCGTGGCGGTGGAGGCCGGAAGCATGCCCCGAAGCGGCACGGCGGGCCCCGGCAAGGTCAAACGGGTCGCAACGACCGCAAGCCCGGCCGCACCGCAGGGCATTTCGGAAGGCTCCCACGACGGCGGGCACGCCGCCCGGCTGGAGAAAGCCCGGGAAATCAGGCGGGAGAGCAGGCACGAGACCCGGCGCCAGAAGCGGTTCATGCTCATCAGCGGCGTGGTCATCGTGCTGCTGTGCGGGCTGCTCGGCGTCGTCCTGGTGGAGCGTTTCTGGCCCGGGGCGCTGTTTGCCGCAGGCCAGGGAGCCCCGGACGCCGCCGGTGCGGCGGCGGACGCCCCGCCCGAAGGCCTGGGCGGGCTGACCTGGGGCGTCATAGGCCTCGGGGCGGCCGCGCTGTGTTGCCTCGCCTATTTGCTGATGCCGACGAACGATCGGTAAACCGACGTTGACGAAAAGAGGTGAATCCATGCCCTCGGCAAAGAATACTCGAAAGAAGAAGAAGATCGTGGCGGCCATCCTGCTGCTGCTGTGCACGGCCATGCTCGCCCTGCTCCTGCTGTTGAAGACGCAGGACTCGGGGACGGGTGGCGGAGGCGGCGGCGGAGGCGGCGCAGCGGTGCCCCCTGCGGCGGCCCCGGCCCAGGAGCAGGCCGCGCCCGCGCAGCAGCCTGCCCCGGAGGCCGCACAAACGCCTGCCCCCGAAAGCGGGCAGCCCGCAGCCGAGACCCCGGCCCCCGCTGCGGATTCGGCCCCGGCTCCGGCCCCGGCTCCGGCTCCGGCAGCCGAAAAGGCGGACGTCCCCGCCCTCGCCGTTCTCTCCTGGCAGCCGTACGACGCCAACCGCGTGGTCTACAGCGTGCACAGGGTGATCATCCGCGACGCCACGGGCAAGGAAGTCGCGCAGAAGGACCTGGAGGCGAGCGAAACCGAGCTGCCCCTCGACGGCCTCGGGCTGGAGGAGAACAAGCTCTACACCTATCAGGTGGCGCCCGTCTCCCTGCCGGACACGGACCTCTCGCACGTGGTCCGCGTGCACAAGGGGCCGTTCTATGTGAACCTTGTGGACGAGCGGCCCGGTGCGCCCGTGCTGCTCTCCCCGGCCGAGAAGACGAACGTCTCCACCTCCACCCCCGTGGTCGAATGGAAGGCATCAGTGGACCCCGATCCGCATGAAACCGCCAGGCTGCGCTACAAGGTCACCCTTTCCCGTTCCGGGGCGGGGGATGTCTGGAGCATGGAAACCGCCGACACGCAGCTGGAGGTGGGGGAAACCCTGCGCGAGAACACCACATACACCGTCACGGTGGTGGCCATCGACCCCAAGGGGCTCGAAAGCGCGCCCGCCGGGAG
>JBFWJM010000051.1:0-14352 GCA_050253205.1 Desulfovibrionaceae bacterium | reverse complement strand
TGTTGGTGACCACGTAGCCGTCGGTGGAGATGATGAAGCCCGAGCCAAGCGAGCTCTGCTCCTGGGGCTGGCCGTTGTGCTGGTTGAAGGGGGAGTTCGGACCGTTGAAGAACTTCTCGAAGAATTCCTTGAGCGGGCCCTGTTGCGGGCCGAACTGGAACATCTGCTGCTGCTGGTCCACGGTCTTGGTGATGGAGATGTTCACCACGGCCTCGCCCGCCTTCTCCGCAAGCTGGCTGAAGTCCGGCAGCCGGGAGAACCGGGACATGAAGGGCTGCATCTGCGCGTGCGCCGAGAGCGGCACGCCGAGCAGCATGAGGACGATGAAGAGCCTGATGAACGTTTTGCGAACCATGAAGATACCTCCCAGGTGTCGGGAATTGAGGTGCCGCGCCATGAATCCCGAGTATAGGACGGATTTTTGAATTGTAAATAGGAGCGCCGGAGGGGCCCCGGGAGTTTTGCTTTATTTTTGCACCGCGCGCCTTGCCGTCTCGCGCCTTGGGGCGGGCCCGGCCTCGTTCCAGGCCCCTGCGGGTTTGCGGGCGGATGCTGGATGATGGCGAATGATGCTGGATGATGGCGAATGATGCTGGATGATGGCGAATGATGCTGGATGATGGCGGATGATGGCGGATGATGGTGAATGATGGCGGATGAAGCGCGGATGATAGGCGGGCGGGGGCTGACGGCGGACAGGAGGCGGGCAGGCAGCGGGCATCCCTTTCAGCCCGTCCTCGGCCCGTCCCCGGCCAGGCATCGGCCGCCCCGGGCGCCGGAGCCGGGAATTTCCACTTGAATGCGCCCGCTGTTTGCGCTAAAAATTTCGTCCCGCATCGGCGGCAGTGGTCCCGTAGCTCAGATGGATAGAGCAATTGCCTCCTAAGCAATAGGTCGCAAGTTCGAATCTTGCCGGGATCACCATCACAACGGCAAAGGCCGACCTCCTTTGAGGTCGGCCTTTTCTTGTGCGCCAACGGATCGGCTCAGGGCCGCCTGGTCTCCATGGTGAATGACTCGCACCCCGCAAGGCGTACGGCGTCCACCACGCGGATGAGCACGCCCACGGCCGCGCCCTCGTCCGCGCGGATGCGCACCGCAGGCTTGGCGGCCCCGGCGAAGCGGGCGCAGAGCGTGTCCGCCAGGAGCTCCAGCGGCACGGCAGCGTCGCCCACGAAGACCAGGCCCTCGCGGTCGATGGAGATGGCCGTCTCGGCCGGGTCCACGGCCTGGGCGGTCTCGGATTCGGGCAGGTCCACGAGGATGGCCGGGTCGGAGATCATGCGCGAGGTGAGCATGAAGAACAGCAGCAGCAGGAAGACCACGTCCACCAGCGGGGCGATGTCGATGCGCCGCTCCCGCCGCGTGCCACGCTCAAAGCGCACCGCGCCGCTCCTGCCCGCTCCTGCCCTGCCCGCTCTGGTCTGGCCCGCTCTGGTCTGGCCCATGTGACGTCTTGGGCCGGGCCCGCTCCTCCAGCATGCGCTCCGAGAGCGCCTGGAACGTGAACACGATCTCGCCGAGCCGCGCGTCCAGGTAGTGGTGCGCCACATGCGCGGGAATGGCCACCAGCAGCCCGGCGGCCGTGGTCAGCAGCGCCTCCCAGATGCCCGAGGCCAGCAGCTCCGGGTTCGCCGCCGCGCCCGAGGCCGCCAGGGAGCGGAACGCCCCGATCATCCCCAGCACCGTGCCCGTGAGGCCCAGCAGCGGGGAGATGGACGAGACCAGGGCCAGGGAGCCCAGGCCGCGCTCCAGCACGCGCACAGCGCGCGTGCCCGCGCCCGCGACCTCCTTCTCGCCGCCGCCGTCCTCCAGCACGGCGCGCACGGCCGCCAGGGGGCCGCGCCCGCGCGAGAGCGCCACGGAGAGCGGCACGTCCATCGCGCGCATGGCCCAGTGGAACTGGATGCACTTGTGCACGGCCATGCCCAGGGCGAACAGGGAACAGAGCAGAATCGGCCACATGAGCGGGCCGCCCTTGGCGAACATTTCCAGCATGGTCATTGTCCTTCGAGTTGGAAGCGGACGGGCAGCAGGGCCACGCAGGCCACGGGCCGCCCGTCGCGCATGGCCGGGGCGAAGAGCGAGCGCATGGCTGCCTCGGCGGCGGCCTCGTCGAAGCCGTGCCCGGCCTCGCGCTCCACGCCCACCTCCGTGGGGCGGCCCTCATGGTCGATGGCTATGCGCAGGACCACCAGCCCGGTGAGCCGCCGGGCCAGGGCCTTGCGCGGATATTGCGGGCGCGACCAGCGGACGATCTCCGGCCCGCCCAGCGCGCCGAAGGCGGCCATGACGGGCCCGGACTGCGCCGTCCTGCCCGCCGCGTTCGCCGAAGTGGCGCCGGAGCCGGGCTGGCGACCACGTGGCGAGGCCTGCTCGGCGGCCAGATCGGCGGCCTGGTCGGCGGCCAGATCGGCGGCCGGAGCGGAAGGCTCGGCGGGTGTTGCGGCCTGCTCGGCGGCGCGCGGCTGCGGCTCAGGGGCGGGCCGGACGCTGGGCCTGGGCTTGGCCACAGGTGCTGGCTTTGGTGCGGGCTTGGCCACGGGCTTGGCTTTGGGCAGGGGCTTGTGGGCTGGCGGTGCGGGCAGGACCTCGGGCTCGGGGGCCGCTGCGGGAGGCTTGGCGGCGGCCCGTGTGTCGGCCGCTGCCCGCTCCGCCGGGGCGTTTCGCGCCAGGACCATGCGGACCGGGCCCGGCGCGTGGGGGGGGACGTCCTCGAACGGTATGCCGAAGACGATGCCGTGGAACAACAGGGAAAAAAGCATGGCCGCACGCAGGGAGGCACGCCCGGAACGGGGCAGCGAGAGGGTGATGGCGGCCCGGGGGCTCACTGCACGGCTCCGGTGGTTCGGGTTTCGTCCGTAGCGGCCGCGCGCGTTTCGGCTGCGCGCGTTTCGGCCTCCCGGGCGAGAATGGAGCGCGGCAGGCACGCGCGGACCCCGCCCGCCACGTCCACGATGGCGATGCCCGTGCGGTAGAGTTCGCTGATGTTCTCCTCGCTCATGACCTCGTCCGGCTCGCCCTCGGCCACGAGCCGTCCCTCGCGCAGCAGGGCCACCCTGTCCGCTATCCAGAGCGCATGGTCCGGGAAGTGCGTGGACTTGACGAAGGTGTACCCCTGCTCGGCCAGGCGGGCGATGGTTTCCAGCAGCATGATCTGGTTGCCGTAGTCCAGCCCGTTGAGGGGTTCGTCCATGACCAGGGTGTCCGCCCCCTGGGCCAGGGCCCGGCCGATGAGCACGAGCTGGCGCTCCCCGCCGCTGATGTCCGTGTAGGCCCGCTCCCGGAGCCGGGCGATGCCCAGCCGCTCCATGGCCGCTTCGGCAGCGTCGCGGTCTTCCCGGGAGTAGCGCGAGAAGAGCGACATGTACGGCGCGCGGCCCATGAGCACCACGTCGAAGGCCGAGTAGGCAAAGGAGAGGCGGTGCACCTGCGGCACGTAGGCGATCCTCTTTGCCAGGCGGCGCGGGTCCATGGCCTCCACGGGCTCGCCCTCCAGAAGCACGCGCCCCGAGCGCGGGCGGTAGAGCCCGAGCAGCACCTTGAGCAGGGTGGTCTTGCCGCTGCCGTTGGGCCCCAGCAGGGAGAGCACCTCCCCCCGGCGCACGTCCAGGGTGAGATTGTGGAGCACGGGCCGGGAGTCGTAGCCGTAGATCACGCCCTCGGCGCGGACCTTGGGGCTGGTGGGCTCGGCGGCGGGCATCAGCTCCACCCCTTGCGCGCCACGCGCAGCACTGCGGCGAAGGCCGGGATGCCGAGCAGCGAGGTCAGGATGCCCAGGGGCACCTCCACGGTGAAAAGCTGGCGGGAGACGTTGTCCACCACGAGCAGGAACAGCGCGCCCATGAGCGCGCAGCACGGCAGCAGCACGCGGTTGTCCGGCCCCACGAGCATGCGGCCCATGTGCGGAATGACCAGCCCGACCCAGCCGATGATCCCGCCGATGGCCACGGTCATGCTGCCGAGCAGGGTGGCCGCCACGATGAACGTGAGTCGGATGCCGCGCACGCGCAGCCCCAGCGCGCGGGCCTCCTCGTCGCCCATGGTCAGCACGTTGAGGTATTTGCCGAGGAACAGGATAACCGCGATGCCCAGGATGATGCCCGGTGCCAGCGGCGCGAGGTTGCCCAGGCTGATCATGGAGAACCCGCCCATGAGCCAATAGACGATGGCCGGGAGCTGGTCGTAGGGGTCGGCCAGGTATTTGATCACCGAGAGCAGCGCCGTGAACAGCGCCCCGCTGATGACCCCGCTGAGGATGAGCAAGAGGAGCTTGTCGCCCTTGTAGAGCCGGGCCAGGAGCAGCGAGAGGCCCACGGCGATGAGCCCGAAGGCGAAGGCGAACCCCTGCACCGCGACCCAGCGGGTGGAGAGGAGCATGCCCAGCGCCGCGCCGAAGGACGCCCCCGCCAGCACCCCCAGCAGCCCGGGGGAGACCAGCGGATTGATGAACATCGCCTGGAACGTGGCCCCGGACACGGCCAGGGCCGAGCCCACGAGCAGCGCCGCCAGGATGCGCGGCAGGCGGATGTCCACCAGGAGCACGCCCGTTCGGCGCAGGGCCTCCTCGGCTCCGGCGGCGAGGTCCGGGCCGAGGTTCGGGGCGAGAGCCGGGCCGAGTTCTGGGCCGAGTTCTGGGCCGAGTTCTGGGCCGAGGCCCAGGGCGTGCAGCAGGTAGCCGCCCATGTCCGCCAGGGGCAGGGGGTAGCGCCCCAGGGTGAACGACGCCGCCACCGAGGCGGCCAGTGCCAGGAGCAGCAGCAGGAGCACGGTGGCGTTCTTCATCGGTGCAGGATGTGCCGGACCTGTTCGTCCGTGAGGTTGATGTCCAGGAAGAGCTTGTAGAACTCGCGGGTCTCGGCCTCCATGTCCGGGGCGTAGCGCTCGGGGTAGAGCAGGGAGGTGAGCCAGCGCAGGCCCATGACGCGCATGAACGAGGGCGGGCGGTCGAACCAGTTGAACGGCTCGCGCGGGATGAGGTGGACGCGCCCCTCGCGCACGGCGGAAACGAGCGCCCAGCGTGCGTCGCCGTCCAGGGAATCGGTGAATGTCGGCTGCTGCGCCACGATGACTTTCGGGTCCTTGACCACCACCTCCTCGATGGACACGGTCTCCATGCCGAAGCCGGAGCTCGGGTCGCACTGCTGCACGTTGCGCCCGCCCGCCATCTCGATGAGCGTGGCGTGGGAGGAGCGGTTGCATTCGGTCCTCAGGCCGTCCGGGCCCTGGGCGTAATACACGCTCACCCGGTCCTCGTCGCGCAGGCCCGCCAGGG
Source organism: Desulfovibrionaceae bacterium (assembly GCA_050253205.1). Lineage (GTDB taxonomy): Bacteria > Desulfobacterota > Desulfovibrionia > Desulfovibrionales > Desulfovibrionaceae > JAHJKV01. The sequence continues at coordinate 9,077 of JBFWJM010000051.1, read as the reverse complement.
CCTGGTCCACCTCGGCCACCACGTCTTCGGCATGGCGCGCCAAAAGCTCGCCGCGTTCCTGCTTGCCCGTCAGCTCCGCCACCTTGCGGAAGGCCTCGGCATATTCGCTGATGGTCTCCAGGCGGACGTAGTACACGGGCAGCCCCATGGTGGCGGCGGTCTGCTCCACCTTTTCGTTGATGGCGGTGTCCTACCAGTACCAGGCGAGCATGACGTCCGCGTGGGCGGCCATGACGCTCTCCACATTGGGCGTGCGCCCCTGGCCGAACCACCCGCCCAGCACGGGCAGGGAGACCACCTCGGGCTTGAGCCAGGGCCGTTCCAGGTCGTTGAAGGGGAAATTCAGCCCGGCGATGGTCTCCGGGGCCACGGCGTAGAGCAGGTAGAGCGCCGGGGGCGAGGCCGCGTAGATGGTGCCGACCTTTTCCGGCAGCTCCACCTCTCGCCCGGCCATGTCCACGTAGGTTTTGGCCCGGGCGTTCCCGGGCAAGGTGAGAATCAAGGTGAGGATCAGGACGAGGGCGAAGGCCAGGAGCGGCCCGGCGGCAGCCAGTGGAGCGATGGCGCGGCGGTTCATTGGCCCACCGCCATGGCCTCGGGGTCGCAGCCCAGGCGCGTGTCCCAGTGCAGCACGGCCCAGCGCGTGGGCTTCCTGCCCGGCAGGCGCAGCCCCTCGTCCGTGGGCACGAGGGTCTTCTCCAGATACTCCGTGAGCCGTTCAGCCTCCTCGGGGGTCATGTCGTGGACCATCCAGCGCAGGTCGTCGAAGGCCTCGGCCACGTCGGCGTAGGGCTTGTCGCGTTCGTTGCGGGTGAAGGCCACGCTGGCGTAGATGCCCAGCTGGCGCAGCAGGTTGAGCACCACGATGTAGTCCATGCCGAGGCGGAAGTCGCGGCCCACGGCCTGGACGATGCGGCTGTCGTGCGGGCCCTCGTCCACCAGGGCGGAGAGGAAGACCTTCTCCCGGGCGCAGGCGTGGGCCTTGAGCACGGCGGCGCGCAGGTCCTCCACCACCAGGGAGCGCGAGCCGATGACCACGTCGTGGCGGTCGATGCCGAACTCCTCCCAGGGGCTTTCCCAGGCGCCTTCCACCACGCGCACGTTGTCCCTGCCCTGTTCGTCCAGCCGCTCCCGGAGCAGCTCGCGCATGCGCTCCGAGGGGTCCACGGCGGTGACGGCGCGCACCCGCGAGGCCAGGGGCACGGCCAGGGTTCCGGCGGCGCAGCCCATGTCGAGCACGGACCAGCGGGCCTCGGGCTGGAGGATGTCGAGAAACTGGACCACGTAGTCCGTCTCGGTGACGGCTTTGGTGAACTCCTTGGCGCGCTTGTTCCAGAAGTTCGTGTTGTTGTGCCGGGCGCGGGCCTTGGCGTGGTGGCTGTCCCGCCAGACGGCGTTCCAGTCGAGCCGGGGCACGCCCGGGCCCCACTCGTGGGTCCGGCGGGAAGCGGCGGAGGCGGGCGCCGCCACCCCCGGCCACTTGTCCAGCACCACCGCGCCAAAACGCGGCAGGGCGCAGGGTTTGCAGTAGGTTTCGCCGTGCAGCTCCACCTCGCGGCCGTCCAGGATGGTCTCGCCGCAGGCGGCGCAGAGCTTGTAGGACGCGGGCGGGCCCGGCAGGTCGGTGGCGTCCAGGGTGACGGACACCTCGTCTATGGCCACCAGTTCGTCCTCGGGCAGGTCGATGAGCGCCTCCAGGTAGGCGTCCTTGCCGCCCACGCCGCCCTCCAGCTTCTCCGCCAGGCGGGTGGCGCGCTCGCGCGAGGACTCCAGCGCGTGGATGCGCACGGCCTTGCCCGTTTTCAGGTGCACGAAGGTGGCGGCCATCTTGCCGAAGTCGAGCACCTTGATGCTGCGCTTGCCCGGGGTCAGCCCGGTGACGGCGATGATGGCGTCCGTGGCGCAGCGGTCGGTTTCGACGATGACCACGAAGTCCTTGCGGTCCTTGCCCTTGGGATCTTGGATGCCGAGTTCTCGCAGCCCTGCCATGGCCATGCGCGTGCCGATGACCTGGCCGCCGCAGAGGTGGCCGTGGAACTGCACGGCGCACTCCAGCTGGCGCTCGAACTCTTCTCGGTTGAATAACATGCCTTCTCCTTGGATCCCCGGGAGGGTTAGAACTTGACGTCCACGCCAGCGAAGAAGTTCCTGCCCGGTTCGGGGTAGCCCTCGTCCAGTTCGTAGTTCTGGTCGAGCAGGTTCTCCACGCCCACGTTGAAGGACAGGAAGTCCGTGGGCTCGTACTGGAGCTTGGAGCCCAGGACATAGTGCTCCCCGGCCACATAGCCGCCGTCGGAGTTGGAGTACGTCCTGGAGTTGTAGGTGCAGTCCGCCTGGAGCGAGAGCCCTTCCATGAAGAAGTAGCGCAGGTAGCCGAAGGCGGTGTTCTCCGGGGTGTCGGTGATGTATTCGTCGTTGGTCAGGTTGTTGAACTGGAGCCAGGTGTAGTTGATGCCGCCCTCAAGCCCGCCGACGATGTTGCCGGAGAGCGAGAGCTCCACGCCGTACTGCTCCACCTTGCCGATGTTCTGGTTCTGGCTGAGGCCGCCGCCGATGTCCACGGAGAGGATGTAGTCCGTGATGTCGTTGTAGAACACGGCGATGCCCGCCGCGCCGGTTTCGTTGAACTGCTGGTCGTAGCCGAGCTCGTAGTTCACGGAGCGTTCGGGCTCCAGGTTGGGGTTGGGCTCCACGGTGCCCATGCGGTAGGAGAACTTGTCCTTGATGGACGGCATGCGGCTCTTCTGGGCCACGCTCAGGTGGGCCAGGCCCCCCTCGGTGACGCGGTAGAACGCGCCGAGCTGCGGGTTGAATGCCGAGGAACTGCCCTTGTCGAACTCCACGATCTCGCCGCCCACGTTGTTCTCGGCCTTGGCGGTGTGCACGTAGTCGAAGCCGAGGCCGCCGATGAGGTAGAACTGCTCGGTGACGTCCCAGGTGTCCTCCAGGCCGGCGGAGTAGATGTCCTCGGCGAATTCCTGGATGGGGTTGCCCTTGTTGTGCTCGCGGTGGTTGTCGCGCTTGTAGTGCAGGGCCAGCTTCACGGTGTGGTCTTCGATGACGTAGGTGCCCAGCTCCACGGCCCCGCCCAGGGTGTGGTCGTCGTAGGGGCTGTCGAAGGTGGAGCCGAATGTCTGGGTGGTGTAGCTGTTGTTGTCGTAGCTCATGAGCATGTTGCGGAACTTGTCGTAGAACAGCCGGGTCTTGACGTAGTAATCGTCGCTCTCGCCCAGGGCGGTGTTGGTGTTCAGGTAGAAGCTCTCCTTGGTCCAGTAGGGCCACTGCCAATACCGGGAGCGGGTGGAGGGGTCGGTGCCGATGTAGGGCGGGGTGCCCTTTTCGCCGCGCTGGTAGATGTAGGTGAAGGAGTATTCGTCCGTCTCGTTGGGGGTCAGGCCCACCTTCAGGGAGAGCTTGCCGTCGGAGATGTAGGAGTTGTCGCGCTCGTCGCCGTCCTCCAGGGTGGTTTCCTCAAAGGAATCGGGCAGCCACCAGCCGTCGCTGTCGAGGTACGACGCGCCGCCCTGGAAGTACCAGGAACCCTGGTTGGAGCCCACGTTGAGGTAGGAGGCGTAGCCGCCGTTGACGCTGCGCACGCCCGCGTCGCCCTCGAACTCCTCCACGGGCTTGCGGCTGACCATGTTGATGGCGCCGCCCATGGTGTTGGGGCCGTAGAGCACGGAGGTGAAGCCCTTGGAGACGACGACCTCGGAGAGGTCGAAGGTGGTGAAGCGGTCGAGGTCCGGGTAGCCGTCGTAGGGAACGTAGATGGGCACGCCGTCGAGGTAGATGGGCACGTGCTTCTGGTCGAAGCCGCGCACGCGGACCATCTGCTCGTTGCGCGCGCCGCTGAAGTCGAAGGAGACACCCGGCACCATGCGCACGGCCTCGGTGAGGGTCTCGGCGTTGAACTGCTGCATCTGCTCGCTGGTCACGGCCTCGGCGGTCGGGTTGCCGCTCGCCTCCACCGTGTCGGTGACCTCGATCTCGCCGAGGGTGAAGACGTTGGTCGAGCCCTTGGGCGCGGCCGCCTCCTGGGCCGCTGCCGTGCCGACACACAGAACCGCGCCCAGCAGCAGGGCGCAGCCCGCGAAATGCCATTTCATAACCCCGATCCTCATGTCACAACTCCCTTGCATAGTGGGCGGCATGCCCGGTACGTCCAATGCGATCCACGCCCGGATTCTTTAGCAATGACGTTTTTAAACGTCAAATCACGCTGGTGGCGGTGCCCCGTGGCCGACGCGCGGGAGTGTGTCGATTGTACACTTTCCGTAGCTTTGATTTTATTAGATTTTATTTTAAATCAAACAGATTTGAAGGATACTGTGTCGGAATGGGGCAGGTTTTCCGGCAAACAGACACGAAAAAAGCTGTTGTCGTGTCTGAACGTCATTTCCCCGCGTGAAAAGGGCTCCGCCTTGACGCTTTCCGGGGGCGGTGGTACTTGGCGCGTATTGCCCGGAGGGTGGCGCGGCGGGGTGAGCAGCACCCCGCAACGTCCGCCGAAAGAGAGGGGCGCCGGCCGTATCGTCGCGCTGGTGCCGGGTTCCGGAGCACGGGGACACCGCATGAAGCCCGCTCCTTCCGCCTTTGTCAGCCGGGTGAAGGCCCGACGCACGGCCAGAGGGCTCTCCCAGGCCCGCCTGGCGGAGCTTGTCGGCGTCAAGCGCCAGGCCATCTACGACATCGAATCCGCCAAATACGCCCCCAACACGCTGCTGGCGCTGCGGCTGGCCTCGGCCCTTGGCTGCCGGGTGGAGGACCTTTTCCTGGAGGAGGGCGGGGTGAGCCTGCCCTGCACCCTGGCCGCGCCCGCGCAGCCCGGCGCGCGCGTCTCCCTGGTGCGCCTGGGCGAGGGGCTGCTGGCCTATCCTCTGGAGGGGAATGACGCCTTCGGCGGAGGGTTCGACGCGGCGGACGGCATCGTGGCGCCGGACGGCTTGGGCGTGCGGCAGCTCTGCGCGGAGGATGACCCCGACCACGCCATCATGCTCCTGGGCTGCGACCCGGCCTTCGCCCTGCTGGGGGCCCACGTGGCGCGCCGGGCGGGCGGCATGCGCGTGCTCTGCCGCTTCGCCTCCAGCTCCCTTGCCGTGGGCGAGCTGGCGGCGGGCATGGCCCACGTGGCCGGGACGCACCTGCACGGCCGGGAAGGGGCGGCGGACCCCAACGCCCTCCTTGCGCGGGAGCGCCTCCAGGGGCGGGAGGCGTCCATCGTCACGTTTTCGGAGATCGAGGAGGGGTTGGTGGTGGCACCGGGCAATCCGCTGGGCATCCGCTCGGTGGAGGAGCTCTGCGGGGGGCGGGCGCGCCTGGCCAACCGCGAGCCCGGCGCGGCCCTGCGGACCCTGCTGGACGAGCTGCTCCTGGGCGCGGGCCTCGGCCCGGAGCTGGTGGTGGGCTATGCCGACACGGTGTCGAGCCACGACGAGGGCGCGCTGCGCGTGCTCCACGGCCAGGCGGACGTGGCCCTGGGGTTCCGGGCCGTGGCCCGGCGCTACGGCCTCGGCTTCGTGCCCCTGGTCCAGGCCCGCTGCGACCTGGTGCTGCCCAAGGACCAGCTTGGCCATCCCGTGGTCCGGGCCATGCTGGAGACCATGCAGACCCGCGCCTTCCGCGAGGACATCCGCGCCCTGGCGGGCTACTCCGCAGAGCGCACCGGAGAGCACGCCACGGACGTCTGACCCCTCCCCGGGCTACTCCGGGAGCGCCCGGCGCCCACCCCGGCCCGTCTTTTTCCTTTGTCCATCCTCCCGCAGGCGGAACACGGCCGCGCTTTCGCGCAGGTCGGCGGCCTGGTCCGAGAGCTGCCGCGCCGTGGAGGCGATCTCCTGGGCCGTGGCCGCGTTCTGCTGGATGACCCGGTCCAGGTCCTGGAGTGCGTTGTTCACCTGTTCCGCGCCCGCGTTCTGCTCGGTGCATGCGGCGGAAATCTCCTGCACGAGGTCGGCGGTGCGGCGGATGTCCGGCACGAGACGTTCAAGCATGGACCCGGCCCGGTCCGCCACGCGCATGCTCGCCCCGGAGAGCCGGCCGATCTCCCCGGCGGCCGTTCCGGAGCGCTCGGCCAGGTCGCGCACCTCTCCGGCCACCACGGCGAAGCCCTTGCCGTGCTGCCCGGCGCGGGCCGCCTCGATGGCCGCGTTGAGCGCCAGGAGGTTCGTCTGCCGGGCGATCTCCTCCACCACGCGGGTGCGCTCGGCGATCTCCCGCAGGGCGGCGAGCGCTTCGCCCAGGGCCTGGCCGCACCCCCCGGCATCCTCGGCGGCCTTGGCGGCGATGGATTCGGTGTCCCGCGCGTTGTCCGTGGTCTGGGCGATGCTGCTGGCGATCTGCGTCATGCTGGAGGCCACCTCCTCGATGGTGGCGGCCTGGATGGAGGCCCCGCGCGCCAGGCTGCCCGAGGCGGAGGAGAGCTCGCCGCTGCCCAGGGCCACGCCCTCCGTGACCCCGCGCACGCGCGCCACGATGGCCGAGAGCGAATCCACCATGGCGTTGAGCGAGCGGCTGACCAGGCCCACCTCGTCGCGCGAGGGGTTGGCGAGCTGGCTGGTGAAGTCGCCCCCGGCCATGGCCTCGGAGAGGTCGCGGATGGCGGCCAGGGGCCGCAGCACGGCGCGCCGCAGCAGCAGCCAGGCCGCCAGGGCGATGATCGCCAGGGTGGCCCCGGTCCAGAGCGCGACACCCACCCCCGCGCGCGCGGCCTTGCGCTCCGCCGCCTCCAGGGAGCTGATGATCTCGAACGCGCCGTGCATCTCCCCGGCCTTCCAGCCCTCCTTCACCCCGCCGGTGACGTCGCGCTCCCCGGCCGGGTCGCCGTGGCAGTAGAGACAGTCCTCGGTCAGGTGGATGGCCCGGAAGTAGCGGATGCGCCCGGGCTCGCGCACGACCTTCTCCGCGAGCCCCCCGGCGCGCATCTCCTCCAGCACGGCGAGTTCCGTGTCCGTTGGGGCGTTGGCGGGGTTGCGCGGGGAAACCTTGGTCACGCGGAACTCGTAGCCCGCTTTCTCGGCGTTGATGCTCGCCATGTTCATGGCGGTGATCACGGGCACCGCGTCCTTGACGCGCTCGGCTGGCAGCTCGGCCAGCGGGCGGATGATGCCCGAGGCGAGCCGCCTGGCCATTTCGTCGCGCCCGGCTTCGGCCATGAGCACGATGGCCCGGCTCTTCTGGAGCACGCCGTCCTCCGCGCCGGAGCGGATGGCCGCGATCTCCTTGTGGGCCAGGAGCCCGGCCAGGAGTACGGGCCCCGCCAGGGCGATGGCGATGGTCTTCCATTTGACGCTCATGTCACGCAGCATGACGGCCTCCCCCAAGGGCGTATTCCAGACCATAATACCAGGAAATCTTGCCGGGCGTGTTATTAAAGCGCCGATGGGAGAATGTGGTGGGATGGTTGGTGGTTGCGCGGGGTGGACAGGTCCTTCTTGCTGGTGCTAGCATGCCGATTGTCGGCGGATGCCCCGTGCTTTTCCCGCACGGCCGGGAGCCGCATCCGTAAGCCGCATCCGGGAGCTTGGTGCCCATTTCGGTATCCAGTTCGGCCCCTGTTCCGGCCTCTCCCTCCGGCCCTCTCCCTCCGGCCTCTCCCTGCATGCCGCCGTCTTTCCCACAACCCCACGGAGACATCGCCATGGAACCAATACAGCTTCGCGTCGGCCTCATCGGCCTCGGCATCATGGGCCTGCCCATGGCCCGCAACATCCTCAAGGCTGGCCTGCCGCTGACGGCCTGGAACCGCACCGCCGGGCGCTTCGCCCTCCTGGAGGGCAGCGGGGCCGCCCCGGCTTCGAGCCCCCGGGCCCTGGCCGCGCGTTCCAACGTCATCGTGCTCATGCTCACCGGGCCCGAGGCCATCGAGGAGGTTCTCGACGGGCAGGACGGGCTCATTGGCGCGCTCGGCCCGGGCAGGACGGTGGTGAACATGTCCACCGTCTCCCCGGCGTACGCGGCCTCCCTGGCGGCCCGCGTGGCCGGGCGCGGCGCGCGCTACGTGGATGCCCCGGTCTCCGGCTCCAAGAAGCCCGCCGAGGACGGCACCCTGGTGATCCTTGCCGGGGGCGCGGAGGAGGACGTGACCGGGGTGGAACCCCTGCTGCTGGCCGTGGGCTCCAAGGTGGTGCGCTGCGGGGAGGTGCCCGCCGGGTCCATGATGAAGATGTCCGTGAACCTGCTGCTGGCGTCCATGATGGAAGGGCTGGCCGAGATGCTGCACTTCGGCTCGCGCGGCGGGCTCGACGTGGCGACCATGCTCGACGTGGTCCTCTCCGGACCCCTGGCCAACGACTTCATCCAGCTCAAGGCGCCACTGCTGCGGGAGGGGCGGTTCACGCCGCAGTTCCCGGCAAAGCACATGGCCAAGGACCTCAAGTTCGCGGTGGACACGGCCTACGAGACCGGAGCCGCGACGCCGAGCGCGAATCAGAACCTGCTGCTTTTTCGCCGGGTGGTGGAGCTTGGGCTGGGCGAGGAGGACTTCTCCGCGGTGCTCCGCGCGTTGGAGCCCTGCGCGCCCAAGGCCTGATACGCCATAATTCGCCCCGCCAAGGCCTGCCGCGCCATGGCCCGCACGCCAGAATCCGGTGCGTTTCAGTCCGTCGCGCTTCCACAGGGCGTGCCCGGGGCCCGGCTGCCGGAGGCTGCGGGGGGCGGGGTTGGGGGGCGGCGTCAGCGGGCGGTGTCTGCGGGCAGGCCCGTGGCCTCGCTGAAGCGGCGCAGGGCCTCGGCCTCGCGCCCCGGCCCGGGGCCCAGCAGCTCCTCCCGGGCCAGGTAGACCACGGTCTTGCTCGTCTCGTCGTCGAGCTTGAAGCCGCGAATCACGGCCACGTACCGCTCATGCACGGGCAGGCCCAGCCCTCCCAGGCGCTGCATGGCCCAGTGGACCGCGCGCTCCACCCTTGCGCGGGTGTCTCGCTGGTCGTCCATGCGCCGGGTGTAGTCCACGGGCGCGTCCAGAAATTCGTCGAAGGATGCGCGGTCGAAGGTCTCCACCGAGGTGCCGCGCGCCACCTGCATGGCGGCCTGGGTTCTCGGGGGCAGTTGTGTGAGCAGCACGAGAGATCGGAAGAGCACAC
>JBFWJM010000050.1:0-14393 GCA_050253205.1 Desulfovibrionaceae bacterium | reverse complement strand
GCCAGGGCCAGCAGGCACAGCGCCAGCAGGCAGAGCGCACCCGCCAGCAGCGGCGCGCTAGGAGAGGATGTGGTACAAGGGGTACGTTTCACCGAAGATGACCTTCCCGTCCGAGCGTTTGATGGTCACCCGCAGGCCGAAGGCATCGTCCGGCTTCACACCTTCCGGCAGCTTGACGCTGGTCCTGGCGAACTTGCGCCGCTGGATCTGGAAGGAGAGATCGGCCGGCGGGGCGTCGAGGGGGTGTATCTCGCCGCTGGAGGTCACCAGGGAGAGCTCGGCCACGCCGGAGAGCGTGCTGTCCTCCTTGGGGTTCTCCACCTTGAAGTTCACGGTGAGCACATCGCCGTTGAGGGTGGCCTTGAGCTCGTCCAGCACCACCAGACCCTCGTCCACGGGGGTGAAGATGGCCGTCAGGTCCACGCCGTCCTCCTCGGGGTCCGTCGGAGGGGCTTCCTCACCGGGGTTGGCCGAGAGCAGCGACTGCAGCTCGCTCTTGTCGTAGGCTTCGAGGATCTTTTCCATGTTGCCCAGGGTGGAGAGCCGCAGCTCGGCCTCTTCCAGCCGCTTGGCCAGGTCGTGCTTCTCGCGGTTGAGCACCACGTTCTCGTGCCAGGCGGTGTAGCCGAGGTAGACCCCTCCGGCAGCCAGGGCCGCGAGCAGCACCTGGGCCACCACGTAGGCCCGGAGCCAGAAGGGGCTCAGGCGCAGCCGCTTCACGTCCGTATCGTCGCGCATGAACAGGATGGAGTACTTGGAATCCCTCACGAGCGCCTCCAGGCCTCGCTGACGATGGCCCAGCCATCGCCCCGAGGGCTCACGACCAGGGTCTTCATGCCCTTGTCGCTGTATCCGGTGGCGTCCTCGTACTCCTGCGAAAAGCTGACCTCGAACCCCTGCGAGGTGGGCACGAAGCGTGGCTCGCCCAGGTCGATGCGTCTGGGGGGCTTGCGCTCCCAGAGCTCGCGCTTGTATTCGGCGATGTCGCCCTTGCCGTCCCGGCTGCTCTGGCTGGCCCCGGAGGCGTAGTGGGCCATGTACGCCCCGACGTCCGCGCTCCTCCAGGCCTCGGCCCAGGAGTCTATGAACGGCCGCAGCTCCCCGGCGCGGCGGGCGATGTAGTCTTCGGTGAGGTCGCCGGAGGGCCGGGTGTATTCCCTGCCCACGATGCGCCAGCGGCCCTCGTCGTCCTTCTGCCAGTAAAACCGCTTGCCCACCTGGCTCACCAGGGAGGGGGAGCGGTAATACTGGTCGAACCAGGTGACCCAGTAATCCGGCCCCTGGGCGGTGTGCACGTTGGCGACCATCACGTCGAGCCAGGGCTGGCTGGCGAAAATGTTGCGCTTGTTCTGCTCGAAATCCGAGAAGGGTTCGCCCTCGGAGCGTTCGATCTTCCCGGGTTCGTAGTAGGCGAAGAAGGCCTCGTCGCGGTTCTTCCAGCTCTTGGCCCAGCCGTCCAGCTCATGGACCAGCAGCCCGGACACGGGGTCCTGGGCATCGCTTTCGTTCCAGGAGAGGTGCTCGGCGATGACCACGGGCGTGCCCGGCAGGAGGTTAGCGCTCATGCTTGAAATGTCCGGCACCTTGAGGGCCACGCAGCCCTGGGTGTCCATGGGCACGAGGTCCTTGCCCCGGCCGTGCAGCCAGATGCCCGAGCCCGTTTTGCCCTTGAGGCGGTCGATGGGGTTCGGGTAGTTGAGGCCGTAGGCCACGTCTCCGTAAAGGTCCCAGTCGAGCTTGCGGTCGATGCGATAGGTGATGAAGTAGACGCCTTCGGGCGTGCGCAGGTCGCCGCGCACCTGCTTGTCCCCGGCGAGCTGGCCCGTGGTGCAGGGGAAGGAGCGCTCCAGCTTCAGCGGGCTGTGGCTGCGCAGCATGAAGAAGGTCTGCGAATCCTTGTCGATGGCCAGGATGGTTTCCGGCCCGTTGGGGTGCGAGGAGAGCACATGCTGCCAGCCCTCGGCCCCGGCCGTGCCCATCAGCAGGAGGCACAGCACGAGAGTCCCCGTCAGCGTCGCGGTGTGGCGGAGCGTTCGATTCATCCGGTGGCCCGTCCCCTTCGGCTTCCCTTTGTGCCTGCGTTCATCCCCTGGCCCGGCCCGCGGCCTCCAGCAGCGAGCTCCGGGTGAAGATGGACTGGAGCGGCAGGCCCGCCTCGGCCAGGCGTTCCTTGCCGCCTTCCTCCCTGTCGAGCACGGCGAGCACTGCGGTGATGGTGAACCCGGCGTCGCGTACGCGCTCGGCCGCCGTCACGAGCGTCCCGCCCGTGGTCACCACGTCCTCCAGCAGGGCAACCCGAGCCCCAGGCGTGAAATTCTTCATGCCTTCGAGGTATTGATCGGTGCCGTGCCCTTTGGATTTCTTTCTTATGATAAACGCAGGGAGAGGGCAATCCTTGAGGAAGGATACAATGGATACCGCCGAGACCAGCGGGTCGGCCCCGAGGGTCATGCCGCCGACCCCGGAGACATCGGAACCACGCAGCATCTCAAGGAAAAGCTCGCCGATGAGGTAGCCTCCCTCCGGGTGCAGCGCCGTCTGCTTGCAGTCGAAGTAATAATCGCTCTTGCGGCCGGAGGTCAGGGTCACCTCGCCCTCGATGTAGGACAGGCGCATGAGCAGCGCGGCCAGCCGTTTTCTCGAATCATCCATGATTCTACTCTCCGAAAACGCGGTTGAAGATCGTGTCCTCATAGCGGAGGTAATACCCCGGGTCAAACGCATCCGCCACGGCCTCGGCGGAAAGCCGCCCCGTGATGGCCTCGTCCTCGGCCACCACCTCGCGGAAGGGCCGGGCCTCGTTCCAGCTCTTCATGGCCGCCGCCTGCACCAGCTCGTAGGCCTCCTGGCGCTGGAGGTCGGTCTCGTCCAGGAACTTCATGAGCAGCCGCTGGGAGTAGAACAGGCCGTAGGAGCCCTCCAGGTTGCGGTCCATGTTCCGCTCGATGATCCGAAGGTTCGAGAGCAGCCCGTTCAGCCGGTTGAGGATGTAGTTCATGAGCACGGTGGAGTCGGGCATGATCACGCGCTCCACCGAGGAGTGGGAGATGTCGCGCTCGTGCCACAGGGCCATGTTCTCCATGCTGGCCAGGGAGTTGGTCCGCACCAGACGCGAGAGGCCCGTGAGGTTCTCGGCGGAGATGGGGTTCTTCTTGTGCGGCATGGCCGAGGAGCCCTTCTGCCCCTTGGAGAAGCCCTCCTCCACCTCCAGCACCTCGGTGCGCTGGAGGTGCCGCAGCTCGGTGCACAGCCGCTCCACGCCCCCGGCCATGAGCGCCAGGGAGGTGAAGAACGCGGCGTGGCGGTCGCGCTGGACGATCTGCGTGGAGATGGGGTCCACGGTCAGGCCCAGAATCTCGCAGGCGATGGCCTCCACCTCGGGGTTGAGGTTGGCGTAGGTGCCCACCGCGCCGGAAATCTTGCCCACGCGCACGCCGTCCGCCGCCGCGTGGAAGCGCTCCTGGTGGCGGCTGAACTCGGCGTAGAACCCGGCCATCTTGAGGCCAAAGGACGTGGGCTCCGCGTGGATGCCGTGGGTCCGGCCCATGCACAGCCGCCCCTTGTGCTTGTGGGCCATGTCCTTGAGCGTCGCGAGCAGGCGGGCCACGTCGCGCTTCAGAATCTCGGACGCCCGCGCCAGCAGAACGCCGTTGGCCGTGTCCACGATATCGGACGAGGTGCAGCCGAGGTGGATGTACCGCGATGCGGGGCCGACCTTCTCCTCCACGGCGCTGAGGAAGGCGATGACGTCGTGCTTGGTGCGCTCCTCGATCTCCAGGATGCGCTCCAGGTCGAAGTCCGCCTTGGCGCGGATTTCCTCCATGGCCTCCCCGGGCACCACGCCCAGGCGGGTCCAGGCCTCGCACACGGCCAGCTCCACCTCAAGCCAGGCGCGGAACTTGTTTTCCAGGGTCCAGATGTCGGCCATCTCGGGCCGGGAGTAGCGTTCGATCATCGGTCCTTCCCTTGGTTTGGGGGGTGGGCAAAAAAAAAGGCAGCCCGGGGGCTGCCTTGGGGTCGATCAGGAAGCGGTGGTGTTCGCCTTGTCGCCGCCGGAGGCAGCCTTGCCGGGGCAGGCCGCCTGCTTTGCGGCTTCCCGCTTGGCCGCCTTGGCGTCCGCGGGTGGGGAGGCGTCCTTGGCCTTGGCGTCCCCGTCTCCGTTGCCGTTCCCGTTTCCATTGCCCCCCTCGGGGCCGGTGGAGGGGTTCTTGCCGGCATAGTCCGTGACGTACCAGCCCGAGCCCTTGAGAACGAAGGAGGTGTTGGAGATTAGCCTGCGGGCGGTTCCCCCGCAGACGGGGCAGTCGAGCTCACGCTCCTCGAACCCGCTCTGCCACTCCTCGAAAAGCTGCTTGCATTCCTGACATTCGTATTCGTAGATGGGCATGCCATCCTCCTTGAGTGATCCATTCGCGCCCGCGCTGGGCGGGCGCGCGCCGCACGGGAGCTACTTCCCGGCGGCGGCCTTGGCTTCCTTCACGCGGGCCTTGAGGGCCTTTTCGCGGCGGTGGCGCTTGCGGTCGAGTTCCTTCATGCGCTCGTGCTTCTTGTGTCTGGCCATGATATGTTCCTCCTTTAAGGAATGTGTTTTTTTCCTGCTCCGATCAATCGGAAGCGAAAACAGATAATCCACATCCAGCCGCTTGTCCACCCCCGTGGGGCGCGGTTTTGCCGCAGGGCTTGACGCGCGCGCGTTTCGTGACCATTATCCCCGTTCCCGGGCCGCCTTCCGAGCGGCGGGAAAACGGACCCCCGCGAGGTGCATATGATCCAGTTGCAGAGCATGAACATCGCCAAAGCCGCCGAGGACGCCTCCCGCGTGCTGATGTTCGACCAATGGATGCGCTACTATTTCGTCACCAAAGAGGACGACAAGCTCTTCCTGCGCATCCCCGAGCAGACGGCCGAGGAGATCAAGGCGAGCGAGCCCAACTACGTCTCCCTTCTGGAGATGGTCAACGGCGAGGAGCTCACCTACGAGAAGAACCAGGCCACGGTCTGCGCCTTCATCGGCGCGCGGTTCGACGGCTCCAAGTACAGCGCGGACATCATGCCCCGCGTCTTCGACTCCAAGGAATTCAAGCTGGAGATGTACGTCTTCAACCTCTGGCTCAAGGGCCACGAAAAGTACCTCGACGAGCAGTACCACTCCTTTGCCGACTGGATGGAAATGTACGCCGAATGGAAGAAGATGGACGAGGTGCAGGCCTACCTCGCCCGCCTGGAAAAGACCGCCGCTGCCGGAGAGCCCGAGAGCGACACCCTCCAGTAGCGCCTTGCGCGCGCGGTGCGCAGATTCTGCGCACGAAGAGGGGGCGGTCCGTTGCGGCCGCTCCCTTTTTTATTATATTTCAACATGTTATGTTGTGGCACGCCCGTTGCTATGGTCATGGCGACCCTCTTCCCCAACCGCAACGGAGGATGCCCGGCACCAAGACCGACCCACGCAAACTGGCCCTGGCCCGCGCGGCGAAACGTTGAACGCGAATGCGCCGCGCCCGGAAACACAACCGTTGCACTCCTTCAGGAGGGGTCGCCCTTGGGCGGCCCCTCTGCGGCGGGCCGCTGAAAAGGGGTGGTCTGCGGCGTTAAGTGAATTCCAGGCGAGTCTTCGAGCCGTGGAAGATCTTATGCCCCAGGTATAAGTGAATTCCAGGCGAGTCTTCGAGCCGTGGAAGATCTAATGCCATTGGTATGCGGGGAGCATTGCAGTCCCTCGTGGGCAGAAGAGCCCACGTCGTGCCTGCCTCACTCCCCGCGCCTGGCATCCCACCCCTTTGGAGCGGCCCGCAATCCGGAGGGGGCGTCGCATCAAGGCTGGGGCAACGCCCGTTGCCGTATGCGGCCAGCCTCACGGGCGTGCATCGGCCCACATCGCCGTCCGCGCAGGGCTCGCCGTCCGCGCAGGGCTCGCCGTCCGCGCAGGGCTCGCCGCCCGCGCAGGGCTCGCCGTCCGCGCAGGACCCGGTTTACCGCGTCCGCAATGTGCCGTACACTCGCGGCGGAACGAGGAAACAGCCAACGGGTCGCCCGCGCGCACAAGAATCGCGGGCCGCCCGGTAATGCCGGGAAGCG
Organism: Desulfovibrionaceae bacterium; assembly: GCA_050253205.1. Taxonomy (GTDB): domain Bacteria; phylum Desulfobacterota; class Desulfovibrionia; order Desulfovibrionales; family Desulfovibrionaceae; genus JAHJKV01. Next base: position 8,318 of record JBFWJM010000050.1, on the reverse strand, counting down.
AAAAAGGGCGATCACCAGGGACGTACGGTGCGTTGCCCGCGCGTTCCGGCCTGTGGCCCAGGCGCGGCAGCCCGCCGCTTTCGAGAACCCGCCAACCCAGACGCCCATGTCACGACCCCGGCGCATCAGCATCACCGCAAAGCTCCTGGCCTGGTGCGTGGCCCTGCTGGCCATCGCCTTTGCCACCAGCGCGCTGCTCGTGGAGCGCACCAACGACGCCGTGGACGGCTCCGCCGAGCTCATCGCCGTGAACCACGGGATCGACGTGGCCGTGGTGCGCCTCGTGCGCCAGCTCGAACAGCTCGAAGCCCACCGCAAGACCTACGAATACCTCGGCGGCGACGAGGTCTACCTCGAATACGTCATCGAAGACCTGCTCGAATTCCGCCGCCTGCTCTCCGAGACCATGAACGAATTCCCGCGTCTGCGCGAGGAGTGGGGGGCGCTCACCGAGGAGTACGCCATCTCTCTCAAGAAGGACGCGGACCCCGCCCGCCTGCTCGGGCCGGACCGCACCGTGGGCCGCTGGTTCGACATCCTGGAGCGCACCCGCATGGACAACCAGCGCCGCATGCGCGAGCGGCTGGCCGAGCTGCGCGAAAACGCGGGCCGCGCCGTGCGCACCGCGCGCCTCGGGCTCCTGGCCGCCGCCGCCGTGGGCCTCGGGGGCTCGCTGCTGCTGGCCTGGTGGCTGGCGCGCTCCCTGGCCGAGCTTCGGCGCGGCATCCGCGAGTTCGGCCGCTCCTCGCGCACCGTGCCCGTGCGCGTGACCAGCCGCGACGAGCTGGGCGAGCTGGCCTCGGCCTTCAACAGCCTCACCGCCCGCCTGGAGCGCGAGGAGCGCATGCGCAGCGAGTTCATCGCCATGGTCAGCCACGAGGTGCGCACCCCGCTGACCTCCATCCGCGAGTCCGTGGAGCTGGTGGCGGACGGCACCCTGGGCGAGGTGGCCGGGGAGCAGCGCCGCTTTCTGGACATCGCCCGGCAGGAATCCGACCGTCTGGCCGGCATGCTCACCCGGCTCATGCGCGTCTCCTCCATGGAGGCGGGCGGCGTGCGCATCAACCCCCGGCCCGAGCGCCCGGCGGACCTCGCCGCCCAGGCCCTGGAGCGCGTTTCCCCTGCGGCCCGGGCGCGAGGCGTGCGCCTGCGGGCCGAGGCCCCGGCCGACCTGCCACCCGTGCTGGTGGATGCCGCCCACGTGGGCCAGGTGCTGCTGAACCTCCTGGGCAACGCCGTGAAGTTCACCCCCGAGGGCGGGGAGGCCGTGCTCTCCGCCGCGCTTTCCTCCGCGTCCTCCCCCGCGTCCTCCTCCGAACATCCGGGGCCGTTCGTGGCCTTTTCCGTGCAGGACGATGGCCCCGGCATCCCCGAGGACGAGCGCGAGTTCGTGTTCCAGAAATACTACCGCGGCCGCGACGCGGCCCGCAGCGTGGACGGCGCGGGTCTCGGCCTGTACATCGCCCGGGCCATCGTGGAGGCCCACGGCGGCGTCCTCACCCTCGACGATACCGGCGGCACGGGCTGCCGCTTCACCTTCACCCTGCCCATCGCCGGGCAGGACGGGAGCACCCCATGACCAAAGCGCGCCGCACCATCCTCGTGGTGGACGACGACCCCAACATCCTCACCGTGCTGGAGGCGCGCCTCAAGGCCTCGGGCTACGACTGCCGCACCGCCCCCTCGGCGGAGCGCGCCCTGGAGCTCATGGCCGCATGCCCGGCCGAGCTCGTGGTTACCGACGTGCGCATGCCCGGCATGGACGGCGAGGAGCTCTTGCGCGAGGTCCGCGCCCGCTGGCCCCGCGTGCCCGTCATCCTGCTCACGGCCCACGGCTCCATCGAGGGCGCGGTGGATTCCGTGCGCCTCGGCGCAGCGGACTACCTCACCAAACCCTTCGACAACAAGGTGCTGCTCGGGAAAATCGCCGACTACCTGCCCGAGCTGCCCGAGGCCAACGCCGCCGACGTGGAGCGCGCCCGCTCCAAGCTCGTGGGCGGCCGCAGCCCGGCCATGGCCCGCTTCCTGCGCGATCTCGCCACCGTGGCCCGCTCCGACGTGGACGTGCTCGTGCTCGGGGCCACGGGCACGGGCAAGAAGCTCGTGGCCGAAATCCTCCACGACCTCTCCCCCCGCGCCCAGGGCCCCTGGCAGGTGGTGGACTGCGGCGTGGGCCAGGCCACGCTCCTGGAGTCCGAACTCTTCGGCCACCGCAAGGGCGCCTTCACCGATGCGCGCGAGCACCGCAAGGGCCTCGTGGAGGAGGCCGACGGCGGCACCCTCGTCCTCGACGAGATAGGCAACGTCTCCCCCGAGATGCAGGCCCGGCTGCTCACCTTCCTCCAGGAGCGCACCATCCGCCCCCTGGGCCAGAACCGCGAGAAGAAGATCTCCTGCCGGGTGGTGGCCGCCACCAACGAGGACCTGCGCGCCCTCGTGGACCAGGGCCGCTTCCGCCAGGACCTCTACTACCGCCTCAAGGTGGTGGAGCTGCGCGTGCCCTCCCTCGCCGAACGAAGGGAGGACATCCCCCTGCTCGCCGAGCATTTCCTCGCCCGCTACGCCGCCGAGCAGGGCCGCCCCGGCATGCGCATCGCCCCGGCCACCATGGGCCTCTTCCTGGCACACGACTGGCCCGGCAACGTCCGCGAACTGCAATACGCCATCCTCGGTTCCATGGTCTTCTGCCCGGGGGAGGAGCTCCTGCCCGAACACCTCCAGGGTCGCCTGGAGGTTGCCCCCTCCGGCGCGGCCTCGGCCCAGGGCGCGCCCGCCGCCCTCGCCGGGGAGGGCGACCTGCCGCGCACCCTGGAGGAGTGGGAGCGGCTGGCCATAGCCACCACCCTGGAACAGACCGGCGGCAACCGCAAACGCGCCGCCGACGAGCTGGGCATCAGCCGTCGCGCCATCCAATACAAGATCAAGAAATACGGCCTGGAGTAGCGGTCGGGTGAAAAATCCGCGATGGCGGCGTTGCTCGTCGCGGCCCGATCCTCAGGTATTATATCATACACTTCGGCCCGGGCCGCTCCTCGCGCCTGGCCCACGCGGTTTTTGACCCGACCGCTCGTGCCGCGCGCGGGGCCGGGTGTGCGATGGCGTGCCTGCGGGCTGTATCCGTATCGCTCGTGCCGCGCGCGGGGCCGAGTGTCGATGGCGTGCCCGTGGGCTGTATTCGTACCGCTCGTGCCGTGCTCGTGGGCGGGGTGACCGATGGCGTGCCCGTGGGCTGTATTCGTACCGTGCGGATGCGGTGCGGAGCGTTCGATGGCGTGCCCGTGGGCTGTATCCGTACCGCTCGTGCCGCGCGCGGGGCCGGGTGTGCGATGGCGTGCCTGCGGGCTGTATCCGTACCGCTCGTGCCGCGCGCGGGGGGTAGGAGAGCCGCTCCTCGCGCTTCATGCGCGGGCCGGGGGAGGGGTCGAGAGGTCAGCGGCCGCGTTCGGCGCGGAAGGCGGCGAGGTCCCACTCCGCGAGCAGGGCCGTGAGGTCGTCGCAGAATTCGGGCGCGCAGCCCGTGAGCGTGCGCAGCTTGTCCTCCATGGCGGGCAGGAAGCGCTCCTCCTTGGGCAGCAGTTCCTCGCAGAGCACCAAAAACGGCTCCATGCCGAACATGCGTTCCTGGTCCAGGTGCCATTCGTAGAGTCCGTCCGTGAACAGGAAAAGCCGCCCGCGCTCTCCCACGGGCTGGATGCAGGCCGTGTATTCCCGCTGCACGAAACCGGCGGGCGGCGCCTGCGCCGGGAGCTGGATCACGCTTTCCGGATCGGCCAGCAGCAGGCCAGGGCAGTGCCCGGCGTTGATGTAGGTGAGCTGCGCGCGGGCCAGGTCGAGGTCCGCAGCGAAGATGGTCACATGGTCCGCCTCGCCCACGGTCTCGCACAGCGAGGTGTTCACCAGGGCCAGGGTCTGGGCCACGTCCAGGCCGAAGCTCGCCCCCGCATGGAAGAGCGTGCGCACCACGGCCATGATGAAGGCCGCGCGAGCGCCGTGCCCGGCCACGTCCGCCACCACGAGCCGCAGGGTGTCTTCCCCGGTTCGGAAGTAGTCGAAGTAGTCCCCGCTGGCCCGGCCGGAGGGCAGGTAGAACGAGTCCACCGCCACGCCCGGCAGCCGGGGCGAGCGCGTGGGCAGGAGCATGGACTGCAACCCGGCCACCAGGTCCATCTCCCCGGCGATGCGCTCGAAGGCCTCGGTCACTTCGCGGTTCAGCCTCTTGAGCTCCTCTTCCTGGCGCATGCGGCGGTCGGTCTCGCGCTTGAGCCGCAGGGCCGAGTCCACCCTGGCCAGCAGCTCCACCTTGTGCAGGGGCTTGGGGATGTAGTCCACGGCCCCGGCCTCCAGCGCCGTGCGCAGGACCTCCGGCCCGGAGTCCGCCGTGGTGATGATCACGGGCAGGTCCTCGCAGGCCGGGTCGGACTTGATGTGCCGGGTGGCCTCGATGCCGTCCATGCCGGGCATGAGCACGTCCATGATCACCAGCTCGATGCCGCGCGTTCCCGCTTCCGGCGTGCCCAGGCCCAGCGCCTCGAAGGCTCCTGCCGCGCTGGTGCAAAAGACGAGGTCGTTGTGCCCGCCTGCCGAGAGATAGGCCTTGAGCTGCGGATGGATGAACTCGGAGTCGTCGACGATGAGGATGCTCATGGGGCTGCTTATGGGGGCTGATTATGGGGCTGATGATGGGGCTGATTATGGGGGCTGGTTAGGCGAGGTCGTGGGTTGGCTGTCTCCGCCGAGCCTACCCCAAGGAGCGGCTTGGGGCAATGGATCGGCGGAGGCGAAAGAAACCCGCCCCGAAAAGGGGCGGGCGGTGCCGATAGGATGATCCGGCCGGAATCAGCTCTTCTTGGAGTGGCAGTCGTTGCACTTCTTGGGCGACTTGGCCTCGGGGTTGGCCTTGAGGGTGGCGGTGTGGCAGCCCACGCAGCTGTTGGCCGCATTGCGTGCGTGGAAGGCGGAGTCGTAGCTTGTGGGCTCGCGCTTGTTTTCCTTGGAGGTGTCCGCGTGGCAGCCTTCCACCCGGCAGCCCGTGATGGCGCTCTTGCCGTCCCACATGTGGTGGCAGGTGACGCAGGAGCCCTCTACGGCCAGGTGCGCGGCGTGGTGCTCGAACATGATGGGCGCGTACTTGTTGTTCTCGCCGGGAAACTTCATCTCCACGGCCGAATCCGGCGCGGGCGGGGAAGCGGCGAAGGCGGTTGCAGCCAGGCCCAGCAGGCCCAGGCAGAGCATACAGATGACGGCGATGCGCTTCATGGCGTGATCCTCCTTGTGTTCTCCACCCGCCGATGTGGGGATGGCTGCCTCTCTTCGTACCTGAAAAACGGCATGGTTTCCACTTGAGGATAAAGCAAAGTCGGTGCCATTTTGTCGCACCTGGAATCATTGAACAAAAAAAGCGGCGGACGTGAAGGCCCGCCGCAGGTGCGCAAATTTGCGTGGCCGATTCGGCCCGCCCCGTCAGTAGCCCCAGGAGGAAAGGCGGCTCGCGGCGTAGTTCGCCTGGTCGCCCTGGCCGACCTCGTTGATGTAGGAAGAGTAGAGCCGGGCGGCCTTCTGCCTCTGGCCCATGCCCTCCATGGAGAGCCCGCGCAGGAAGGTGGTCTGGGGGTTCCCGGGGAGCATGGCGTCGTAGAGGGTGAATTCCTGGTAGGCGGCGTCGTAGTTGTCCGCCAGGAGGTGGGAGGCACCGAGCATCTGCACGGCCTTGGGCTCCTGGGGGTAGATTTCGCTCGCCTCCTCGGCCCAGCGCGCGCCCTCGCGGTGGTTGCCCAGTTCGTTCTCGCACTGGCTCATGAGCAGCAGGCCGGAGTAGTCGTTGGGGGCCATGGCCAGGGACTGCGCCACGGCGTCCCTGGCATCGTCGGGGTTGCCCCTGGCGAGGAGCTTCTCGCCCTTCTGCTGGGCCTTGATGGCCTCGCCCATGGCCCGCAGGCGGGCGGTGTTGTCCATGAACCGCTCCTTGTTCTTGGGCAGGCCGAGGTAGGCGGCATACTTGCCCTGGGTGGCTTCCTGGGCCGTGGCGAGCCGCTCGGAGCTCATGGGGTGCGTGGCGAACATGAGCTCCAGCAGGGAGGGGTCGGAGTTCGATTTGGACACGAGCAGTTCGTGCAGGCCGACCATGCCTTCGGGGTTTTCCTCGGCCTTGGCCGAGTATTCCATGCCCAGGGCGTCTGCCTGGCGTTCGTCGGAGCGGCTGTAGTGGGCCAGCAGCGCCCCGGCGGCCACGCCGCCCAGGATGTTGGTGACCTGGGCCCATCCGCCGTTGGTTTCACTGGCCACGTAGACCGTCCCGGCCAGGACCACGGCCGAGAGGAGCAGGCCCGTGGAGGCCCGCGAGGCGTAGTGCCGGGCGTTCACATGGCCGATCTCGTGGCCGAGCAGGGCCGAGAGCTCGGCCTCGTTGTCCAGTTCAAGCATGATGCCGCGCGTGGCCGCGATGGATCCTCCCGGAAAGGCGTATGCGTTCACGTAGTTGGCGTTCACCACGCGGAAGGAGTAGGGCATTTCCGGCCGATGGGAGAGGGCCGAGAGTTTCATGCCCACTTGGGAGATGTAGTCGTTGAGTTCCGCGTCCTGTACGGGGCCGTTGTCCGAGGAGAACTGGTGCGGCGAGTTTTCCTTGTCCAGGGCGATTTCCTGGTCCTTGCTGACGAACATGAGCTGGCTCTCCCCGGTGACGGGGTTCTTGGCGCAGCCGGAGAGCCAGGGGGTCATGGCCGCGCCCGCAGCGGAGACGGAGATGAGGCGCATGAAATCCCGGCGGCTGATGCCGTTGAGGCGCAGTTCGGACTGGAAGTTCGTGGTCATGGGTGCTCCTGTGGCCGCATTGGGTGAACGACTTTTCTTAACGTACCATAGGCCCGGGGGACGCTGTCAATTCTCGCGCCTGGCGCTTGCGCAGGCGGTTCGCCGTCCTGATATGTGTTTATGTGTACTTGAAAGTATTGGAAAAACAGCAAGCCCCCCTCACGCTCTTGGCATTATAATCCGATAATGCTACCACGAAGTTCGATGGCGGTGAGCGCCAAGCACTGGCGCCAATTTTCGTTGGTTCGCACAGTACGATCCAATGCTGTTTCCGGCCTGGGGCGTGCCCGGCCGGTTCATTGTCGCGTCCTGGCGGTTCCGGAACAGGGGGTAAGCGATGAAGTGGAAGGACGTTTCTCTGAAGTGGAAGTTTGGCATCGGCTTCGGCTCGGTGCTGCTGCTGCTCGGGGTGCTGGGGTTGTGGTCCGTGGTCGGCATAGGCGGCATTGTGAGCAATGCCGAACAGGTCATCGAGGGCAACAAGCTCAAAGGCAACTTCGTGCAGCGCATCGTGGACCACCTGCGCTGGACGGAGAAGCTCAACACCTTCCTCACTGACGACACGATCCACACACTGGACATCGAGACCGATCCCACCAAGTGCGCCCTGGGCAAGTGGTACTACGGGGAAGGACGCACCAGCGCGGAGAAGCTCGTACCCGCCGTGCGGCCCTACCTGGAGCAGATAGAGCCCTTCCACAACGCCCTGCACCAGTCCGCAGTGGAGATTCGCGACAAGTATGTGGCCATCGACCAGCACCTGGGAGGGTTTTTCCGCGAGAAGCAGGTGGACCATCTCAACTGGATGAACGCGGTGGTCACCGCCATCGTGGACCGCAGGAGCGGGGCCGACGTCCAGCTCGACCCCACCCAGTGTGCCCTGGGCAAGTGGCTCTACTCCGACGAGGTCCAGGCCCTGCGAGGCGAGATGCCCGAGTTCGACGCCCTGCTGGCTCCCATCTACGAGCCCCACAAGGCGCTGCACGAGTCCGTGCGCGAGGTCAACCGCCTGCTCGCGACGGGCAATCCCGAAAGCGCGCGACAGTACTATTATGCCAACACCGATGCCTTAGCCCGCCAGACGCTCAAGACGCTCGACGGGCTCATCGCCTGGCACGACAAGAAAATACAGGGGCTCAGCGAGGCCCGCTCCATCTATACGGACAAGACCCTGCCCGCCCTGGCCCAGGTGCAGGGGCTGCTGGAGAAGACGAGCGAGGTGGTCAGCGAGAACATCATGACCGACATGCAGATGCTCGAAGCCGCCTCGGGCACGCGCTCCATGATCGAGGTGGTGGGCACCGTGGCCGCCATCCTCGGCATCCTCCTGGCCTGGGTCATCGCCAGGGGCATCCTCCTGCCCCTGCGGAAGGGCGTGGACTTCGCCTCCCAGGGTTCCACCGGCGACCTCGACGCCACCGTGGACGTGGACCAGTAGGACGAGGTGGGCCAACTGGCCGAAGCCCTCAAGGACATGAGCCGGCAGCTGCGCACGGTGGTGGGCGAGG
>JBFWJM010000049.1:0-14401 GCA_050253205.1 Desulfovibrionaceae bacterium | reverse complement strand
GCAACGGGCTGGGGCTCTCCGCCCTGGCGGATTCGTTTCCCGGCACCGTTGGCTCTGCGGCGCTCTTCGCCTTGGCCCTGCTGGTGGTGGCGGGCATGGTCAAGGCCGCGCAGCCGCCGTTCACGGGCTGGCTGCTGGGGGCCATGGTCGCGCCCACGCCCGTCTCGGCCCTGCTGCACTCCTCCACCATGGTCAAGGCCGGGGTCTACCTCGTGCTGCGCCTCTCCCCGGCCTTCGCGCCCACGCCGCTGGGCCCGGTGGTGGCGGTGCTGGGCGGGTTCGGCTTCCTTTCCGGCGCGCTGCTGGCCATGGGCCGGAGCGACGGCAAGGAGGTGCTCGCCTATTCCACCATCTCCAACCTCGGGCTGATCGTGGCCTGCGCGGGCATCGGCACCGGCTGGGCCATCGCCGCCGGAACCCTGCTGCTCGTGTTCCACGCGCTGGCCAAGGGGCTGCTCTTCCTCTGCGTGGGCAGTGCGGACCAGGCCCTGGGCGGCCGCCGGGCCGAGGACCTGGACGGCATGGCCGGGCGCATGCCGCGCACGGCCGCGCTCCTCGCCCTGGGCGTGGCTGCCATGCTCCTGCCGCCCTTCGGCATGCTGCTGGGCAAGTGGATGGCCGTGGAGGCCGCGTCGAACAGCGTGCTCCTGCTGCTTCTGCTGGCGCTGGGCTCCGGGCTCACCGTGGCCTACTGGGCGCGCTGGGCCGGGCTGACGCTGGCGGCCGCGCCGGGGCCCATGGCGACCACGGACGCCGCGCTCACCCCCCAAAAGCGGGAGCGACTCCCCCAAGAGCGGGAGCGACTCCCGGAAGAAAGCGAACGGTTGCGCCTGGGGCCCGAGGCGGCCCTTGCCGGGCTCACGCTCCTGGGCGCGCTGCTCTCGCCCTGGCTCTACGCGCTGCTTGCCCCGGCCGGGGCGGATGTCTCGGGCTTGCGCGTGGGCGGCTTCGTGGTGCTGCCGCTGGTGCTGGCGGCCGGAGCCGGGGGCTGGCTGGCCTGGCGGGGCTGGGGCTCCACCAGGACGGACCGCCGCGTGGGCGCGTATCTAGCCGGGCTGCCCCCTGCGGGCTCCGGCGCATCCTATGAAGGCCCCCTGGGCGGGGTGGTGCGCACCGGGGCCGGGCTCTACGCCTTCGAGCACCTCTTTGGTGAAACGCTGCTCCTGCCGTGGATCAACCGGGCCGCCATCGTGCTGCTGGCGCTGCTGCTCTCGCTGGGGGCGTTCGCCGCGTCGGGAGGTGGCCTGTGAGCACGCTTTTCGGTTTGCTCTTCGCGTTCATAGCCGCCCCGGCCCTGGGCGCTCTGCTCCTGGGGCTCGACCGCAGGCTCACAGCCCGGGCGCAGCGGCGCGTGGGTCCGCCCGTGCTCCAGCCCGTGTACGACGCGCTCAAGCTCTGGGGCAAGGAGCCCGTCTCCTCCTCGCCGCTCCAGGCTGCCTGCGCCTGGGGCGCGCTGGCGGGCTCCGTGGCGGCCGTGGCGCTGCTCTGCACGGGGCAGGACCTGCTGGTGGTCTTCTTCACCCAGGCGGCCGGGGCCATCCTGCCCGCCGTGGGCGCGCTGGCCTCGCCCTCTCCCTACGCCAAGACCGGCGGCCAGCGCGAGCTGCTGCTCCTGGCCGCGTACGAGCCCGTGCTCCTGCTCGTGCTGGTGAACATCGGCCTGGCCTCGGGCGGCACGGTTGCTTCCGGGCTGGGCTCCCTGGCCCCCCTGGAGCTGGACGGCCCGCTGCTCTTCCGGCTGCCCCTGGCGTTCCTGGCGCTGCTGCTGGTCACGGGGGTGAAGCTGCGCAAGTCGCCCTTCGACGTGGCCGCCTCGGCCCACGCGCACCAGGAGCTCGTGCGCGGGGTTTACACCGACTATTCCGGCCGCAACCTGGCCCTGCTGGAGCTGGCCCACTTCTACGACACGGCCCTGCTCTTCGGCCTGTGCGCGCTGTTCTGGGCCACGGGCGCCCTGGGTGCGGCCGTGCTCGTGGGGCTGGTCTGGCTCGGGGAGATCATTCTGGACAACGCCTCCGCGCGCCTTTCCTGGAAGTGGGTCCTGGGCGCGCTCTGGGGGCCGGGGCTGCTCCTGGCCGCGCTCAACCTGCTCCTGCTGCCGAGGTGACGACCATGGGCCTTATGCAAAAACTGGTGCGCCGCGCGAGGGCCAAGTCGCCCTGGATTCTCCACTTCGACTGCGGCAGCTGCAATGGCTGCGACATCGAGACCCTCTGCTGCCTGACCCCGCTGTACGACGTGGAGCGCTTCGGCGCGGTGAACGTGGGCAACCCGCTGCACGCGGACGTGCTCGTGGTCACCGGCACGGTGAACCACCGCAACAAGGCCGTGCTGCGGACTCTCTGGGAGCAGATGCCCGAGCCGCGCGCCGTGGTGGCCGTGGGGGCCTGCGCGCTCTCGGGCGGCGTGTTCCACGACGCGTACAACGTGGTCGGCGGGGTGGACAAGGTCATCCCGGTGACGGTCTACGTGCCGGGCTGCCCGGCCAAGCCCGAGTCCATCCTGGACGGCGTGCTGCGGGCCGTGGCGATCATGGGCACGGCGGAAGGCAAGCCCGACCAAACGGCTGACCATGCGGCTGGCCAAACGGCTGCCCAGGCGGCTGACCAGACGTCCGCCCAGGCGGCTGACCAAACGGCTGCCCAGACGGCTGACCAGGCGGCTGGCCAAACGGCTGCCCAGACGGCTGACCAGGCGGCTGGCCAAACGGCTGCCCAGGCGGCTGCCCGGGAGGAAGCGTGAACGCCCCTGACATCACCCTCAAGGAACTGCCCGCCGAGGCGGCCCGCCGCGCGGCCCAGGGCTGGCGGTTCGTGACGGCCACCTGCGTGCCCCTGCCCGACGGCGGCATCGATCTGCTCTATCATTTCGACCGCGAGCTGGCGCTGGAGCAGGTGCGGCTCACGGTGGCGCGCGGGGCCGAGGTCCCGAGCATCACCCCGGACCACCCGGGCGCGTACCTGGTGGAGAACGAGATCCAGGGCCAGTTCGGCCTGCGCTTCTCCGGCCTTGCGCCGGACTTCGGCGGCTCGCTCCTGCTGGAGCCCGGGCAGCGCCTTTCGCCCCTGGCCTCCTGCGAGGTCCGCGAGGCGAAGCCAAAGCCTGATGAACCGACACCCGGACTAACTCCCGAATCTACGCCCGAATCTACGCCCGAGCCCGCGCCCGCGCCCGAACCCGAGGAGGCCGACTGATGGGCCGCACCGTGATCCCCTTCGGGCCGCAGCACCCCGTGCTGCCCGAGCCCGTGCACCTGACCCTGACCCTGGAGGACGACGTCATCGTCGAGGCCGTGCCGCGCCTGGGCTACGTGCACCGGGGCCTGGAGATGCTGGCGAGAAAGCGCACCCCGGAGCAGATGGTCTTCGTGGTGGAGCGCGTCTGCGGCATCTGCTCCATGATGCACGCCATGTGCTTCTGCGAGGCCATGGAGGAGCTGCACGGCGTGGCGGCCCCGCCCCGGGCGCGCTGGCTGCGGGTCTTCTGGGCCGAGCTGCACCGCCTGCACAGCCACCTGCTCTGGCTCGGCCTGTTCGCGGATTCCATGGGCCTGGAGAACCTGTTCATGCAGTTCTGGCGGGTGCGCGAGCTGGTCATGGACATGAACGAGGCCACGGCGGGCAACCGCGTGATCATTTCCGTCAACGTCATCGGCGGGGTGCGGCGCGACCTCTCGGCGGAGCACGCCTCCTGGTGCCGGGAGCAGCTGGCCACGGCGCGGCAGGAGACGGACCGCCTCTGCCGGGCCATGTTCGACGACTACTCCGTGCGCCTGCGCACCGAGGGCAAGGGCGTCATGAGCGGTGCCCGGGCCCTGGCCCTGGGCGCGGCCGGGCCCACGCTGCGCGCCAGCGGCGTGGCCGAGGACATCCGCATGCTCGACAAGGACGTCTACGCGGCCCTGGGGTTCGAGCCCTGCGTGGAGCCAGACGGCGACTGCCGGGCGCGCGGGGTGGTGCGCTGGCGCGAGGCCGTGCAGAGCGTTGACCTGGCCCTGGGCGCGCTGGACCGCCTGGCCGGGGCGGAGCTCGCCGGGGGCGAGCTGGCCGCCAAGATCAAGGGCGGGGCCAAGGACCGCCCGGTGGGCGAGGCCGTGAACCGCATCGAGCAGCCGCGCGGCGAGGCGCTGTATTACGTCAAGGCCGACGGCGGCAAGATGCTCGACCGCGTACGCATCCGCACGCCCACATTCGCCAACGTCCCGCCCCTGCTGGAAATGCTCCCCGGGCACACCCTGGCGGACGCGCCCGTGGTGGTGCTCTCCATCGACCCCTGCATCAGCTGCACGGAGCGCTAGCCATGGCCAAGTTTTCCAAGCCGACCCTGCTGCCCACGGCCCTGGGCTCCCTGGCGCGCCGCCCGGCCACCCGCCGCTACCCGGACGAGCGCCGCGAGCCGTATCCCGGTGCGCGCGGTTTCATCACCAACGACGCGTCCCGCTGCATCCTCTGCGGCATGTGCGCCCGGGTCTGCCCCACGGGCTGCATAGAAGTGGACAGGAAGGGCGCGCTCTGGGCCCACGACCAGTTCGCCTGCGTGCAGTGCGGGGCCTGCGCCGAGGCCTGCCCCACCAAGAGCCTGACCCAGGGCGTGGAGCGGCCCGAGGTGCGCACGGAGCGCGGCCGCACCGAGCTGCACCCCACCCCTCCGGCCGCCAAGCCCAAGCGGGAGCCCTCCTCGGAGTAAGCGGCGGCTTCGGTTCTACGGATTTTCGGGTTGCCCCTTGAGGTAGGCCTCCAGGAGCCGGTCCTCCCCGGCCGTGTGCTGGAAGAACCAGTCGTACAGGAACTCGAAGAGGTCATCCGTGGCCCCATCGAGCACGCCCGCAGCGGCCTTGCTCCCCCGGCAGGAGAGCTGGTCAAGCAGTTCCAGGTGCAGCACGCGGTGGTTCTGGAGCCAGGGGTAGCCCGCGCGGCGCATGAGGTTCTCCTCGCTCAGGAAGTGGAACCGGGCGTAGGCGCCCAGTTCGGCGAACAGCGCCGCCCTGTACGAAAGGTCTGTGGAAGTGGCCAGATCGTCAACGAGCCTGTTGATGAGGTTCAGGAAGTAGTGGTGCTGGAAGTCGATGTCTTCTATGCCGAGTTCGTACTTGCTGTCCCATTGCGGGCGTTCCCGCATGCTGTTCCCCTCGGTGCTGATTTTCCTGGCCCACATGCGGCAAGCATATGCCGTTGCCTGCGGGGAGGCAACGGTCTTGTTGCTTGCCCTGGGCCAGCGGAGGAGCGCCCGGCGGCTTCCCTTCACTCACTCCGCGCCCGGGGAGGCGGTGGTGGGAGCCGGAGGGGCCTGCCGGGGCAGGGGTTCGCCCGGTGCGAGTTCCCTGAAGCGCGGTTCGAGCTTCACGGCGTCGCCGTCCCGGGTGAAGGAGACGGTGCCCGCCGGAAAGCCGTCCGCCTGGAGGTCGGCCAGGGCCCGGGCCACCTCGCGCGGCTCCAGGGTTGCCGCGTCCTTGGCGGCCTGGGCCAGGAGCATGAGCGCCTCGTACCCCTGGGCGAACCGGGCGTCCTCCAGCCGGGGGTCGGCCTGGGCCGCGCGGGCCGGGTCCCGCCGCGTGTACGGGGCCAGCACCCAGACCCCCCTGGCGGCGGGTTCCTGCGGGGAGAGCGCTCCGGGGCCGGACGTGTCCAGGGTTTCGGTGCAGACCACGGGAAAGCCGATGCCCTCCGCCCGGGCCGTGCGGATGACGGCCGGGGCCTCGTCCTCGTCCACGGAGAGGATCATGGCGTCGAGGTCCAGCTCGCGTTTCCAGCGGCGCATCTCCTCGGTGAGGCTCTGGTCCGTGCGCGTATGCGAGAAGGAGAGCGGAACGGCCACGCCCCGCGTCCCCGCCAGGGACTCGAACCTCGTGGCCTGGCGCTGGTGGTGTGGGCTCTTGGTGTACACGACGCCGATGCGCCACCAGCCCTGCTCCCCGGCGAGGTCGAGGAGCGCCTCGCCCAGTTGGTCGGCCGAGAGGGCCTCGGTGAATTGCAGGTCGGGCCGCACGTCGCCTCCCAGGGTGGCGCAAGGGGAGAAGAGCAGCACGCCGTAGAATTCGTAGTTCTGGGCCACGAAGCGGTTGATCTGGGGGTCGGTGTGGCCGAGGACGAAGGGGATGGCGGGCTCGTTGCAGAAGTCCTGGGCCACGGCCAGGGCCTGGTCCACGGTGCCGTGGTCGTCCTTCGCCACGAGGCGGAGCTTGCGTCCGAGCAGGCCGCCCGAGCCGTTGAGCTCGTCGGCTGCGAGTTCGGCCCCGGCGAGCACGCGCCCGTGCCGGGCCCAGTCGCCGGCAAGGCCCACAGGCACCTCGCCGCCGGGATTGTTCGCGGCCTCTCGGGCCAGTTCCTCCCGCTCCAGGGCCACGCCCTTGAACACGGCGCGCTCGTGGAGGTCGTCGCGCACGCCGGAGCCGATCCAGTAGAGGCAGGCGGCGGCGCACAGGCCGAAGACGATCCAGGCGGAGAGTCCCTTCATTTCGGCTGCCCCTAGCTGATCTGCCGTGTGGCGAGTTTGGTGAAGAGTCCGTTCTTCTTCATGAGCTGCTCGTAGTTGCCCGTCTCCACCACGCGCCCCAGGTGCATGACGTAGATGCGGTCCGCGTCGCGGATGGTGGAGAGGCGGTGCGCCACCACGATGCGCGTGGCGTTGATGTGCCGCAGGTTGCGCATGACCTGGGCCTGGGTTTCGTTGTCCAGGTTGCTGGTGGCCTCGTCCAGCAGGAAGATGCGCGGCTTCTTGGAGAGCGCCCGGGCGAGCATGATGCGCTGGCGCTGCCCGCCGGAGAAGGTCCCGCCCCCGTGCGGCACGAAGGTGTGCATGCCCATGGGCATGGCCCGGATGTCGTCGTCCAGGGCGGCCATGCGCGCGGCCTCCCAGGCGTCGTCCTCGGTGGCGTCGGCCGTGGCGCCCATGATGTTGAAGAAGAGGTTGCCCTGGATCAGCTCGCCGTTCTGGATCACCGAGCCGATCTGCCTGCGGACCTTCACGGGGTCGAGCCTGCGCAGCGGCTTGCCGTCGAAGAAGATGGAACCCGAGGAGGGCTTGTGGAAGCCGAGCAGGAGCTTGAGCAGGGTGGACTTGCCCGAGCCACTGGGCCCCACGATGGCCACGAACTCCCCGGGCTCGGCCTTGAAGGCCACGCCCAGGAGGGTGGGGGCCCCGGCACCGGGGTAGGCGAAGCTCACGCCAACGGCCTCCACCGCGCCGTTGAGCTCGCCGGGGTCTTCCAGGGCGGGGTGGGTCTCGGGCTTGGCCTCCAGGATGGGCTTGGCCCGCTGGTACATGGGCTTGATGAACATGAGCGAGACGGCCATGGAGCACAGGGAGGCCACGGCCCCGGTGAGCTGGCCCATGGCCGAGTTGAAGCACAGGAAGCTGCCCAGGGAGAGCTCCTCGTGCAGCCCGCCGAGCATGAAGATGCCGAAAACCATGAGGCTGGTGAACAGCGGCAGCCCGCCCGTATACACCGAGACCACGTTCATTCCCTTGCCGATGGAGTAGCTGATGCCGCGCAGCTCGGAGAACGTCTCCATCCACTGGCCGAAGGCGTTGCTCTCGGCCCCGGCCGCGCGCAGCTTGTTGATGCCGGAGATGAGCTGGAGCTCCAGCCCGGCAAGCTTGCCGATGGCGTTCTGGACCTGGCTCTGGAATTTCATCTGGCTCTTCATCAGCATCCAGGTGGCCAGCAGGGTCAGGGAGAGGATGGCCAGCACGCCCAGGGCGAGCTTCCAGGAATAGACCGCCAGCAGGGCGAGGTTGGTCAGGGCGAAGGAGCAGGAGAGCAGGGTGATGAGCACGCTGCCCGAGAGCCGCTGGCGCACGCTGTCCACGGCCATGACCCGGCTGGAGAGGTCGCCCGCCGGGTAGTTCTTGAAGAAGTCCAGCGGCAGCTTGAGCACCTTGCCGAACACGGCGGACTGCAGCGAGACCTGGGCCCTGGTCTCGGCCCGGAGCAGGGCCGCGTTCTTGGTCATCTCGAAGATGGCCTGGCCCAGGGTGATCATCACCAGGCCGAAGACCACCTGCCAGAGCAGGCCGTACTCGCCGTTGGTGATGACCGTGTCCACGGTGGTGGACATGGCCATGGGGATGCCGAACCCGGCCAGCCCGCCCAGCAGGCCCATGGCCCCCACCAGGGCCAGCTCCCTGCCGCAGCCCCGGAAGCCCTGCCGCGCCAGGCCCAGAGGGCCCAGGGGGGTGTCGGGCAGGGGGGGGTAGAGTTGCAGGGCCTTGGGCTCCAGGCGAGCGGCGGTGTCGTCGTCCAGGGGGCGGCGCTCGCCGCTGCGCGGGGTGAAGACGGCGTAGCCCTTCTTGCCCGAGGGCAGCAGGGCCACGGTTTCGCGCTCGCCGGGGGCGCCCTCCGGCGGGTTGAGGAAGGCGACGAGCGGGCCCGAGTCCTCCTCGCGCCAGGTGTCGCCGAGAATCACCTCCCGCGAGTAGAGGCGGTTGTGGTCCAGCGTGTCCTCCAACTGGCGGCGGGGGTCCGTCTGGAGCCTGGGCGGCTCGGTGATCTTGCAGCCCAAGGCCCGGCCCACGGCGCGCACGGCGGCCACCACCTCGGGGCCCTTGGGCCGGGAGGCCAGCTCCGGGTCCACCACGGCCACGGCCCGCTCCAGCGAGTTGGCGAACTCCTGGGAGCGGTGCCTGGAGCTTTCCATGAGGCGCATGAACTTGCCCAGCGCCATGGCCGAGAAGCGCTCGAAGGCCATGACCAGGCAGAGGGCGGCAAAGGCCGAGAAATCGTCCAGGAAGCGCCCGGAGCGGACCACGTCCACGGTGTCCACGCAGATGAGCCGCCCGCTTTCGGGCATGCTCACCCACATGTTGCCCACGAGCGGGTAGAACCGCTCCGGGTCGAGGTCGCCCGCAGCCTCGGCCCCGCCCAGGCGGCAGGAGCCCTTGTCCACGCGCAGCCAGAGCTCGCTCACGGCGGAGGCGCGGATGCCGCCGGGCAGGCGGAAGTTGCGCGCCGGGGAGAGCATCTTGCGCACCTCGTGGGGCGGGATGGTGGGGCTGAGCCAGGCGGCGAGCTGGCGCACGGCGTCGGAGACGCCCTCGGCCACGGTCTCGGGTTCGGTCCTGCCCAGGGCGGCCAGGTCTTCGGGCAGCATGGGCACGAGCCGCGCGCCGGGGGTGGTTTCGAGAAATACGCGGATGCGCCCGTGCAGGGGCTCGCTGGAGAACCCGTGGATGACCCCTCCGGCCGGGACGCGCAGCAGCGTTGTCGAGGCCCGGGGCAGGTCGCTCTCGGGCGCGGGCTCGGCCATGACGCTGGCCTCCCCCGCCTCCACCCGCCAGGCCATGTCCAGGGTGTCGAGGTCGATACGGCGTTTGCGTATGGCGCGCATCTAGCCGTTCTCCTTGGCGATGAGCTGGCTGTAGCGCCCGCCGAGGGCCATCAGGGTCCGGTGGTCGCCGCGTTCCACCACCTTGCCGTGGTCCAGGACGATGATCTCGTCCGCGTCGCGGATGGTGGAGAGGCGGTGGGCCACGATGAGGCAGGTGCAGCCCCGGCGGCGGATGTTGAAGTCCACGTTCTGCTCCTTCACGGTGTCCAGCGAGTTGGTGGCCTCGTCGAGGATCAGCAGGGCCGGGTCGCAGACGAGCGCCCGGGCGATCTCCAGGCATTGGCGCTGGCCGCCGGAGAGGTTGGCCCCGTTCTCCAGCAGCACGCCGTCCAGCCCGCCGGGCAGCCCGGCCACCACGTCGTAGATGTCCGCGTCCTTGAGGGCCTGGACCATGGCCTCGTCCGTCACCGTGGGGTCCCAGAGGGTCAGGTTCTCGCGCACGGTGCCGCTGAAGAGGAATATCTGCTGGTCCACCATCTGCACGGCGTCGCGCAGGACGAAGTGGGGAATCTCCCGGCGCTTCATGCCGTCGATGCGCACCTCGCCGGACCAGGGCTCGTAGAGCCCGGCCACGATCTTGGCGATGGTGGATTTGCCCGAGCCCGAGCCGCCCACCAGGGCCACGCGCGCGCCCGGGGGCAGGTTGAGGGAGAAGTTTTCGATGAGCGGCTCGGCCAACTGGCTGTAGCCGAAGGAGATGTCCTCCAGTTCCAGCGCGCCGTTGATGCCCTGGGTCTCCAGCATCACGGTGTCCTGGTCGGGGAGGAGGTCGCCCGCCTCGCGCTCGGCCGGGTGTTTGAGCACGTCGTCCAGGCGGCGCATGCTCGCGCCCGCGTCCTGGAGGGAGCCCGCCAGGGCGGTGAGCTGCGTCACCGGGGCGAAGAGCATGGCCGCGAAGGCCTGGAAGGCCACCAGCTCTCCCAGGGTCATGACCCCGGCCATGACGCGCACCGCGCCCAGGCCGAGGATGGCCACGCTGGAGAAGCCCGTGAGCGTGGTGGGGATGAGGCCCATGATGTTGGTGAGCGCGCCAAGCCGCTGGGCGGACTGCACGGCCCCGGCGTGGTTCCCCGCCCAGAAGGAGAACACGTCGTTCTCCATGCCCTGGGCCTTGATGGTGTCGATGGACTGGAGCACGGCCATGGAGGTGGCGTCCACCTTGCCGCGCTCCTGGGCGGTGCGCATGAACTCGTCGTGCCTGAGCGGCGCGGCGTAGCGCAGGACCACCGCGTTGGCCACGATGACCGCCACGCAGACCAGGGTGAGCATCCAGTCGTAGAAGCACATGGCCAGCATGTAGAACACGGCCAGGAAGAGGTTCAGAGCGCCGGTGGTGAACTGGGTGGAGAGCAGCCCGGCCACGGTCTCGTTGAGGCGGCAGCGCTGGGTGATCTCCGGGGCGTAGCGCTGGGCGAAGAAGCGGGCGGGCAGGCCGAGCACGTGCCACATGAACCGGCTGGAGGAGCTGATGGTCAGCTTGGTCTGCATCTTGAGGATGTAGTGCTGCTGGATCCAGCTGAGCGAGCCCTGGATGAGCAGGGTGAGCAGCATGGCCGCGAGCATGGGCCCGGCCCAGCCCGTGTGCCCGGCCACCAGCACCTTGTCCACGAAGACCTTGGAGAACACGGGGATGGCCAGGGAGGGCAGCACCAGGAGCATGGTCAGGCCGATGATCAGCCCAAGCGAGCTGCGCTCGCCCGCCATGCGCTCCTGGAGCGCCGGGAGCAGGCTGTAGGGCTTGCCGCCCTTTTCAAAGCCCGGACCGGGGGCGAACTCCAGCACCACGCCGGAGTAGTTGCGCGCGAATTCCTCGTGCGTCACACGGCGGTGGCCGCTGGCCGGGTCGTTGAGGTAGACGCGCTTTTCGTCCGCGCCCTCGAAGACGAGAAAGTGGCTCGCCCGCCAGAACAGGATGGCGGGCAGGGCGCCGGATTCGATCTGGGTGGCGGCGTCGCGCCGATATCCCGTGGCCTCCAGGCCGTGCAGCCGCGCCGCCTTGATGACGTTGGCCGCGCGGGAGCCGTCGCGGTTCACGCCGCACTCCTCGCGCAGGCGGCTTAGGGGCACGTGCTGGCCGTGGTAGCCCAGCACGCTTCCCAGGGCCGCCGCCCCGCATTCCACCGCCTCCATCTGGAGCACGGTGGGGGTCTTCACGCGGGCTGGCGCGCTCATCCGCGTCGGCCCCGTCCGGAGTTTGGGGAGCGCTGGGGAGTGGACATCGTTTTCGTTTCCAGTGTATTCGAACGGTTGAGGCCAGCGTATCCGGCGTGGAAGCACCCCCGCCCTGTGGAGCAAAGGCCATTCATGCCGGAATGATGTAGGTGATAATGGAATGACTACGGGAGTTTTGTCAAACCCCGAATAAAATAATACGGCGCTGAAACCATTTGGAACCGTGTGCATCTGGAGGTTGGAAGCGCCAAAGTGGGCGGCGGGCGAAATGCCGCGCCGCGCGAGTTCTTCTGGGGAGGCGTTTGCTCATGGCGGACGACAGATCAAAGAAGCACCAGGCAGATGAAATGGGCGATTCCGGAGGGCCCATGGACGTTTTGCTGCGTGAAACAAGCAATGAAGGCGACCGGACGAGGCTCGGCCTCGCCTGGGAGCGCCTTGGCCTGCTTCTGAAGGGCGGAGCGGAGAGCGCCGCGCCGTCTCCGTCCGTGGAACTTGCCCGCGTTTTTTCCGGTTCTTCCGATACGTTGAGCGAGGAGGAGCTCTACATGCTCGCTGCGGCGGGGATCGAGCCCTCCGCCGGGGCGGATGGAACTCCCCTGGGCGGCGAGGCCCGCAGGGCTGGGGAGGATGCCGGGCCCGTGGGCCGGGAGTGGATCGAGGATACGGCGCCCGGGCCCGATCCGGCGGAGGGGGCCTGCGGTGAACCCCGCGCCGAGCCGTCCGCCGAGGCCCCGGCCTGCGAGGGCGATCTGTTCGTCCTGGCCCCCGGGCCTGCGGGGGGGCGCGGGGAGGAACGCATTGAAGGCTTCGACCCCGGGTGCGACAGGCTGCTCTTCCAGGGCGTGGGCCCGGCGGAGCTCTCCGTGGAACCCGACGGCGAGGGCGGCACCCGCCTGCTCTTCCGGGGCGGCGCTGGCGTGCTCGTGGGGGTGGAGCTCACCCCGGAGCAGGTGCTCGCCCTGAGCGATTTCCAATAGCCCGGCCCGGCGGCGAAGGCACCCACGGCGCATGCGGCTGCTTTTTCTGCACAAGAACCTGCCCGGGCAGTTCCGCCGCCTGGCACCGGCCCTGGCCGCGAAGCCCGGCCACGAGGTAGTGACCCTGGGCGAGCGCATGCCCGGCAAGGGGTTCGCCCATCCCGGCCTGCGGGACTGCTGGTACCCGCGGCCCAAGGGCGCGGGCAAGGACACCCACCACTACATCCGCCGCCTGGAGGCCAACGTGCGCCGGGGGCAGGCTGTGTACCGCGCGCTCACGGGCCTGCGCAGGGACGGCTTCTCGCCCGATGTGGTGGTGGCCCACCCCGGCTGGGGCGAGACCCTGTTCCTCAAGGACGTGTACCCCGACACGAGGCTGCTCTGCTTCTGGGAGTTCTTCTATAGGTCCAAGGGCTCGGACCTAGGGTTCGACCCCGAATTCCCCGCCAGCGTGGACGCCGCCCTGCGCTCCAGGATGCACAACACCACGCACCTCTCCGCCTTCGAGGACTGCGACTGGGGCGTTGCCCCCACCAGGTGGCAGCGCGGCCTCTTCCCCGCCTTCATGCGGGAGCGCATCAGCGTGCTCTTCGAGGGGGTGGACGCGGACGTGGCCTGCCCGGACCCGGGGGCCGCGTTCCAGGTGCCCGGCGGGCCGAGGCTCACCCGGGAGGACGAGGTGCTCACCTACGTGGCGCGCAATCTCGAACCCTATCGCGGGTTCCACACCTTCATGCGCGCGCTGCCGGAGATTCTGCAGCGCAGGCCGAACTGCCGCGTGCTGGTGGTGGGGAGCGAGGGGGTGAGCTACGGTGCCGCGCCCAAGGGCGGCGGTTCTTGGCGCGCGGCGCTGATGGAGGAAACCGGGCTGGGCAGTTGCCCCGGCTTCGAGCGCGTGCACTTCCTGGGCCGCCTTGCCTACGAGGACTACCTCGCCGTGCTGCGCGTCTCTTCCGTGCATCTCTACATGACGTATCCCTTCGTGCTCTCCTGGTCCTGCCTGGAGGCCATGAGCGCGGGCTGCCTGGTGCTCGGGGCCGATACGCCCCCGGTGCGCGAGGTCATCGGCCATGAGCGCAACGGCCTGCTCCTGGAAGACATGCTCGACCCGGCCTGCGTGGCGGAGCGGGCCACCGAGGCCCTGGAGCACAGAGGGGAGTATGGCCCCCTGCGCGAGGCCGCCCGGGAAACCATCCTTGAAGGGTACGACTTCCGCACCACAGGCCTGCCGGGCTACGAGCGGTTGCTGGAGGAGCTGCTCTCCCCGGCGTCCGGCTGAGGTCGGTCGACCGCATGGAGGAGCTCGTCCTGCGTGGCAGGGCGGTTGGCGGTCCGGGGGTGGGTCTCGGGCTTGCTGGTCATGGGTGCTCCTGTGAGTTGATGGTAGGATGCGGCAAAGGCGGGGGAGTTTCAATCCAAACCAAACCGCCGCGAAACTATTGTTGCGCGGGAGCATCTGGGGAGTATACACACTACGCATCCTCGCATGGCCTTGTGGCTTTCGGGGCGGGGAGAGAGCATCAACGTGCAGCCGAAGCGGCCTCGGGGGCCATTATCGGGCGAACCATCCTCAAGGAGACGAGCAATGGGCATCATCGAGCAGTTCAGGAAGGGGAAGATTTCCAGCGGCGAACTCCGTGAGCTGGCCAAGAATGATCCGGCCCTGCGGGCCGAGGTGGAGGCGCTGCTCGGGCGTGAGCTCGACGCCGACGAACTCGAAGGCATCGCCGCTGCCGGAAATATTAATGGATCCCAGGACGACGACACGCTCATCGGCGGTACCGGCGACGACTTCATCTACGGCGGCTCGGGCGCGGACGAGATGGACGGCGGAGAAGGGGACGACACCCTGGACGGCGGCTACGGCGACGGCGCGGACGACACCGCCTTCGGCGGCGAGGGCGACGACTCGTTCATCTGGGG
>JBFWJM010000048.1:0-14505 GCA_050253205.1 Desulfovibrionaceae bacterium | reverse complement strand
CCTCCACGCCGGACACCGCATAGCACGGCGGGTCCACGCAATGCCGGCACTGCTCCGGGAAGAACAGCCAGTGGAGCATGCCCTCATGGACCACCTCCGTGTAGCGGACCAGGCGGATGGTCTTGGAGGACAGGTCCGGCGGGTTCTGGTGCGTGCCGAGCTGCCTGGTTTCCTCGGCGGGCAGTTTTTTCCATTGCTTGCAGGCGATCTGGCAACCCCGGCAAGCCGTACACTTGGTCATGTCAACGAAGAAGCTCTTTCCTTCCATGTCGGTATCCTCCTACAGCTTGCGGACGTTGACCATGAAGGCCTTGGTCTCAGGTATGCCGGTGTTGGGATCGCCGACCGAAGGAGTCAGGATGTTGGCGCTGTCGCCGCCGTCCTTGGGCCAAGTCCAGCCGAAGTGCCAGGGCAGTCCCACCTGGTGGATGGTCGTGCCTTGGACCTTGAAGGGGACCATGCGCTCGGTGACGATGGCGATGGCCCAGATGGAGCCGCGAACGCTCTCCACCTTGACCTTTTCGCCGTTCTCGATGCCTCGCAGCTTGGCCAGGTCCGGGCTCATCTCGACAAAGACCTGCGGCTCGGCCTCCACCAGCCAGGACTGGTTGCGGGTCATGACGCCGGTCTGCCAGTGTTCCGTCACCCGGTAGGTGGTTCCCACGAAGGGGAAGTTCGGGTCGCACACGGCCTTTTTCTCGTCGTCAAAGGCCAGGGCCGTGGGGTTGTGCAGCGTTCCGGAGAACGGGTGCGAGTTCACCGGGCATTCCAGGGGCTCGTAGTATTCCGGGAAGGGGCCGTCGGCCCGGCCGGGGCCGAAGATCTGCCCGTAGCCGTGCTTGCGCATGATGAAGGCGTGCTTGTCGCCGGGGGCCCAGCCGCCGTCGGGCACGTCGCCCACCCACTTGGTTTCGGGCCCGGTCCACTTGATGACGGCCTTCTCCGGAGCCCAGGGGTTGCCCTGCATGTCCACGGAGGCGCGGTTGTAGAGGATGCGCCGGTTCACCGGCCAGCACCACGACCAGTTGGGGAAGAGGCCGATGTTGGCCTGCTCCGCGTTCTGGGTGGTGTCGCGCCGGGCGGCCATGTTGCCCTTCTCCGTGTAGGAGTTGCAGTACAGCCAGTTGCCCGAGCAGGTGGAGCCGTCGTCCTGCAGGAAGGCGAAGCTGGGCACCTGCGAGCCCTTCTTGTACACGGTGCCCTTGATCTCCACGTCCTTGGTGAAGAACCCGTTGATCAGCTTGGCCGTCTTGTGGGCATCGAACACGCCCTTGGTGGCGATGCCGTCCCAGGACAGCTTGGTGATCGGCTCGGGATACGCGCCGCCCTTTTTGGCGTACATGTGCCGGATCTCTTCCATGAGCTCGTACATGATGTCGCCGTCGGGCTTCTGGTCGCCGGGGGCGTCGGGGCCCTTGTAGCGCCACTGCATCCAGCGGCCGGAGTTGGTGACGGACCCTTCCTTCTCGATGGAGACCACGCAGGGCAGGAAGAAGACCTCGGTCTTCACCTTGGCCGGGTCCATGCCCGGGCCTTCCCAGAACCAGCCCGTCTCGTTGGGGAAGATGTTCACGTTCACCAACCAGTCCAGCTTGGTCAGGGCCTCGCGGGTCTTGTTGGAGTTGGCGCCGCCGCAGGCCGGGTTCATGCCCCAGGCGAACAATCCCTTGAACTGCCCGTCCTGCATCTTGTCGAAGAGGGACAGCCAGGAGTAGTCCTTGGCCGAGCCGCTGTCGAGCTTGGGCAGGTAGTTGTAGGCCTCGGCCGGGTCGGAATCCTGCCACATCGACTTGATCAGGCTGGCGGAGTACTTGGGGAAGTTCTGCCACCAGTTGGCCGACTGCGGGTCGTTGGAAACCGGGGTGTTGGCCTTGTTGTACACTTCCAGGCTGTCCTGGCTGGCCTTGGGCGTGCTCAGGTAGCCGGGGATGATGTGGTACAGCAGGCAGTGGTCCGTGGAGCCCTGCACGTTGGATTCGCCGCGCAGCGCGTTGACCCCGCCGCCGGCCACGCCGATGTTGCCCAGCAGGAGCTGGATCATGGCCATGGCCCGGATGTTCTGCACGCCCACGGTGTGCTGGGTCCAGCCCATGGCGTACATGATGGTGCCGGACTTGTCCGGTTTGCCCGTGGCCGAGTAGATTTTGTAGAGGTTCTCCAGCTCGGCCTTGCTCAAGCCGGACATGGCCGAGACCTTGTCCAGGTCGTAGCGCTCGTAGTGCTTCTTCAGAAGCTGGTACACGCAGCGCGGGTCCTTGAGGCTCGGGTCCTTTTTGGGAACGCCGTTCTCGTCCATCTCGAAGGCCCAGTTCGACTGGTCGTAGCTCTGGGTCTTGGGATTGTAGCCGGAGAAGATGCCGTCCTGGAACCCGTACTTCCCGCCCACGATGAACGAGGCGTTGGTGTAGTCGATCACGTACTGCTTCTGGATCAGGTCATTGTCCAGGATGTATTTGATCATGCCTCCGAGCACGGAGATGTCGGTTCCGGAACGAAGCTGCCCGAAGACGTCGGCCTTGGCCGAGGTCCTGGTGTAGCGGGGGTCGATGTGGATGAGGGTCGCACCCTTCTCCTGGGCCTTGGTCACCCACTTGAAGGAGATGGGATGGTTTTCGGCAGCGTTGCTGCCCATGATAAGAATGCAATCACTGTTCTGGAGATCGATCCAGTGATTGGTCATCGCGCCGCGTCCGAACGACTCTGCCAGAGCCGCAACAGTGGCGCTGTGTCAGATACGCGCCTGGTGCTCTATGTACACCAGGCCGAGGGAGCGGAGCATGGTCTGGAAGGCCCAGCACTCCTCGTTGTCCAGGGCGGCCGAGCCGAGGGAGGCGATGGCCTCGGTGCGGTTGACGGTCTGTCCCTTGGCGTTTTTCAACTGGAAGGATTCGTCGCGGACCTTCTTGACCCGCTTGGCGATCTGCTCGTAGGCCCACTCCCAGGACACTTCCTTGAACTTCTTGGCTCCGGGAGCGCGGTACAGGGGGGTGGAGACCCGGCGGTCGTTTTCGCCGAGCTGCCAGATGGAGGCGCCCTTGGCGCAGAGCGCGCCCTGGTTGACCGGATGGTCGGGGTCGCCTTCGACGTTGATGGCGCGCTTGGTCTTTTCGTCCGTGTTGACGATGAGTCCGCAGCCCACCGCGCAGTAGCAGCAGACGCTGGTGGTCTGCTTGCCCTTGCGCAGCTCGGTGAGCTGTGCCTTGGCTTCGGTCGGCTTCAGGCTGAAGCCGAGACCCCCGAATGCTGCGGCGGCCATTCCGGCGCCGGACATCTTGAGGAAGTCTCTTCGTTTGATGCTCATTGTTCCTCCGATTTCATTGTTCAGATCAACTGCCGAGGGTTTCCCGTCCCAGGCAGACCATAAGGCCGTACCCGTGCCGCGCGAACACGAAAGGCGGCGGGGGGGGCATGGAAACGGGCTCCTCCCGGGTGCGGCGCACCAGCCTGGTCCGTTCCGCCAGCAGGGTTGCGCCGGACAGGTCGAATCCCAGCCCGGAGAATGGAACCACTGCGCAGACGGTTGCGTTCACCAAATGCATCACCTCCCTTTGTCGGATGTATATCGGACATTACCCTGTTTCATGCTTCCGTGTAAGTCTTGAGCTCTTGATTCAGCTCCGGTACCGGGTCGCAAAGGCGCTCCAGGAGCATGGGCATGAGCGGGTGTTCCGCGTAATTGTAGCGAAATTCGATTTCCTTGAGATAGAGCGGAAGGCGCGTGGAGGTGATGCCCTTGAAATGCTTGAGGCGGTCCATGGCGTATTGCCAGAAGGACTGGGAGCTGGAGTCGGTCTCGATGTCCATCTTGCGCGTGGCTTGGGGCATGGGGAGGTTGGTGGTCTTGTCGGAGCAGGAGAGCAGGGTCTGGTATTGGCGGAAGCGCCCGGTGTAGACGATGTTGCCGACCCGGGCCAGGGGCAGGTTGAAGCTCAGGTTGAGGTGGAACAGGGTGTCGTACTGGTAGCCAGCGATGATGTCCGTGAACACCCAGCCCTCGCGCTCGATGATCCCGAATACGGGAGAGGACTCGATCTGGGCGGTCCGGGGCAAGAAGCGGATTCGCTTGTTCCTGATGTACTGGAAGAGGCCGGTATCCACGCCGAACATCTGGGGCGCGTCGGTGCCCCGGGCCAGGATGGAGAAGCGCAGGGCCGTGAAGGCCTTGAACATGGCGTTGTAGGACAGGCCGCTGGCCTCGCTGGCTTGCAGGACGTTGAACCCCTCGACAAAGAGGCGGGTCAGGAACACCCAGTCCGCCGGCGAGATGTTTCCGGTGTTGATCCAGCGGCCGTTGAAGGCGGTGAAGGTGTAGCGGCACTCGGGGCAGCGCATCCGGCCGTCGGCCAGGTCGTAGATGTTCTCCTGGCCGCATCGGGGGCAGCGGCGCTGGCCATCCGGCCAGAGCCAGGGAACGAGGAACGCCTCTGCCAGGGGCGTACTGCACGCGGCGGCGGCCTCGCCCTCCATGGCCGGGGAGGAGAGCGGGCGCGCGTAGAATTCGGCCCGGTCTATCCCCTTGTGCTGTGCCTTGCGGTCCGGCATGCGGCTTCCTTGTCTTCAACAGCTAGGGGCGTGAGGGTGCCCGAGCGGTCGGCATTTCCCGCCTTGGCCCGCACCCGCTCCCCGCGCATCAGAATCCCCAGGCGGACAAGGTCGGGCGCAGGAAGGAGCGTTGCTGGGCCAGAATGTCCATGTGCAGGGATTCCAGGTCGTCCAGGGCCGGAACCGACGTCTTGTCGAGGTTCCTGAAGTCCGTGGTCTTGATGTAGTTCCGGCAGGTCTGGCAGGCATCGATGCGATAGCCCGGCTCGTCCGGCGCATCATAGAACACCAGCTTCTTGTGGTCGTTTTCTCCGCAGAAGGGGCAGGTTAGGCGCGGCACGCGGTAGTCCGTCAGGCAGAAGGAGCAGGTGCAGTGCCGCTCGCCCTCCTTGCCGCGCAGGCCGGACATGAAGGGCAGGCTGCCGCACACGGGGCAGTGCCCGTGCCGCCAGGGCTTGGACCCGTCGTGCAGGGGGGCCAGGTTCTGCCCCTGGGCCACGATGGACGGCCACACGGCTCCCTGGACAAGGAAGTTGACCAGCCTGGGGGCTCCGGGAGTGGCCTCGGCCCAGCGGGCGAAGTAGGGCTCGTCGGCTTGCAGGTAGGCGGTGACGGCCTCGTTGATGTCTAGGCCCGGAAGGTGCTTCTGCTCAAAGGCCCTGGCGGCCTCGCCCAGCGGCCCCGGAGTCTTCACGGCCAGGTCCAGGATGGCCCGGAGCAGTTCCCCGGCCTGGTCCTGGTCCGGGCGGAAGCGCTCCCTGGGGAGCAGCGGCAGGCCCTGTTCGTGGCGCTGCTGGTCGGCCGGGTCGCCGGGTTCGCCGAAGGCGGCCTGGGGCAGGGCGGCCAGCTGGAGGTCGGCGACGGCCAGGATCAGGGCCACCAGGTCGCCGGGGAGATGTCCTCGGGAGAGCAGATCCCCGGACTTCTTTTTCAGATGCCTGATCCTCGTATCGTGGTCCTTGTTCATCGGGGTGGCTCCCCTCCCCGCCTGGCCGGATGGGCGTCCGGCGGGAGTTGGTTGTGTTGTGGCACCAGATGCGCGGCAGGCCGCACTGGCTCGCCTCACGTGATGATTCTTCCCGGATCGTTGTAGATCCAGAACGAGTCCCTGGTGACGTTGCCGACCAACGTCAGGTTGGTTCTCCGGGCCAGCTCCACGGAGAAGCCGGTGGATACGGACGTGGAAATCATGATCGGGATGCCGATGCGGACTATCTTGAGAAGAATCTCGGACGCCACCCGCCCGGTGGCCACGATCATCTTCCCGGCGGTGGATTCGTCCATTTCAAAGCAGCGGCCCACCAGCATGTCGATGGCGTTGTGCCTGCCGATGTCCTCCCGGAAAACCTCCATCTTCGTGGGGGTGCACAGGGAGGCGTTGTGGCAGCCCCGCGTCTGCCTGTAGAGGGACGATCGGCCGTGCAGTTCTTCGACCAGCCGGAGGATGTCCGAGGCCCGCACGGTCAGGTCGCTCTCCAGGCGGCGCTTGGAGATGGTCTCCACGTTGTTGTCGAAGTTGGTGCCCTTGCCGCACCCGGAGGTGATGGAGCGTTGCAGGGTGTGGTGCTCCCACGGATCATGGGCCACCTGGACCCGGACCATGATCCTGTCCGGGCAGACCTCGGTTTTCACGTCGAGCACGTCGCGTACGTTTTGGATCAACGCATCGGACTTGAGAAAGCCGAGGGCCAGGTGGCGTGGGTGTTGCCCCGTGCACATGAGCGTGACCACGTCCCGCCCATTGAGTTGAATATTCAAGGGAATTTCTGTGATGGCGTCCACGGTATGGGCGGTTATGCCCTCCGGGCCGAATCTCCTGATCGTGTATTGCGTTTTCTTGAGCATGGGGCCTCTATGGATAGAGTTGTCTACGCCGGGGGCGAAACGGTCAACAAAAGAAATCTTGCTTTTATTTTGGCATTCCCATGCGCGATGTGGAACCCCGCGCCGGACCCGGGAAGAGGAATGCGGGAGAAGGCGCGGCATCGGGAAAACGCTTTGGAACGCGGCGGCCCGGGGGCGTGCGGAGCATGGGCATGGTCTCCGGGGCTGCCCGGGGGCGGGTGTGCTAATCGTTCACTCTTGGCATTCCGGCAGCTTGCTGGCCGTGGACTACGGGCAGTGAGCCGGATGCGTAGCGGATGCGCGTCGGACGCGAAGAGAGCTTGCGGGGGCAGGCAGACTGGCGGGAGCGGGACGGTCTGGCGAGACTGGGAGGAGCGCCGGAGGGGCGTGTTCAGCCCCGCCAGGACCTGGCCAGAAGCGCGGCCGTTTTCACGTCCGCCGGAGTATTCAGGTTGATGAAGGAGACGAGGTCCGGATCAACGGCACGCAGCTCCGCCTCCGGCACCTCAAGCACGTTCACCTTGTGGAAGAAGCTGATGATCCTTTTGTTCTCCTGGGCCAGCTGCTCGGCGATGTGCGGCAGGCAGCGCTTGGAGTAGACCGCGCACAGGGGTTCCCTGCGTCCGTTGCCGCGAGCGGGGATGACCACGTCGACCTCGGGCCGTACCCTGCCCACGAGCAGGCGGATGAGCTCGGGCTGGAGAAACGGGGCGTCACAGGGGGCGAAGAAGGCGTGCGAGGAGGTGCAGCAATCCAGCCCGCCATGGATGCCCGCCAGGGAACACCGTTGCGGGGCCTTGTCCAGGGCCAGCGGCACCCCCAGGTGCAGGTACGGCTGCGGGTCGCGTGTGGAGATGAGGACTTCAGCAAAGCAGGAGGAGAGTTTCTCCAGCAGGGCTGGCAGGGTGCGCCTGCCGTTGATCCGGAAGAAGCATTTCGGTTTTCCGCCGAGGCGCGAGGCAAGCCCTCCCGTCAGGGCGATTCCGGCAACATCGTTCACGTGCGGTCCTTGGTAGCGGCGCTGTTCGTCTCGCGGTGTGCGTGTTCATCGGGCGAGCCTGTGGCGGCTGCTGCCTTTCCTGTATGCCGCCGTCGGCCTTTGTGAAACCATCGCCGTCTTATTTTCTTTTTGGCACTGTTGCAAGCTTCGCGGTTTCGTGGATGATTCGGGGCTGGGCGGTGGATGTTCTTCCGCGCGAGCTTCAACCGTCCAGGACGGCTCCGGCCCGGGCCCGGCATGCACGGTGCACTTCCGCTCGGCCGTGGGCGTGATTGGGCTCCGCTGAAGGAAATGGCGCAGGCGATTGCGGCGGTAAGCATCCGGTGACCGGCTTCCGGCAGGCGGCATGCGGCCGCGTGGTGGTTCGTGATGCCGGAGTGTCTTGCGCGGGCGCGGCCGCGTGGTGGCGGCCATGGCCAGGGAGGGGAAGGCGGGGAAAGGTGGCGGCCGGAGTGTTCTCCGGCCGCCCATGGATCAAGGCTTATTCGGCGTTGGGGGTGAAGAGCTGCTTGCCGAGCAGCTTGTAGTCGCCGATGAGCTGCTGGGCGCGGTCGGAGGCCATCCAGTCGATGAACTGCTTGGCCAGGTCGTACTTGGCGGCCGGGCACTTCTGCGGGTTCACGGCCAGGGCGGAGTACTGATTGAACAGCACGGAGTCGCCCTCCACCAGGATGACCAGGGGCGGATTGCCGCCATTGTCATGCTCGTAGGTGATGAAGGTGCCGCGGTCCGTCATGGTGTAGCCGTTCTTCTCGGCGGCCATGTTGATGGTGGCGAGCATGCCCTGCCCGGACTGCACGTACCAGGACTCCTGCTCGGGCACGGCCAGGCCGGAGTTCTTCCACAGGGAGATTTCCTTCTTGTTGGTGCCGGAGTCGTCGCCACGGCTGACGAACACGGCCTTCTTGCTGCCGATGGCGGTGAGGGCGTCCACCACGGTCTTGCCCTTTACCCCGGCCGGGTCGGCCGCCGGGCCGATGATGACGAAGTCGTTGTACATGAGCTGCTTGCGGTCCACACCGAAGCCCTCCTCAACGTACTTCTTCTCGCTGGCCGGGGCGTGCACCAGGAGCACGTCGCAGTTGCAGTCCTTGCCGAACTGCAGGGCCTTGCCCGTGCCCATGGCCGACCATTTCAGGTCGATGCCCGTGTCCTTGGTGAACTCGGGGGCCAGGTAGTCCAGCAAGCCGGTGTTGTCGGTGCTGGTGGTGGTGGCCATCATCAGTTCCTCGGCCATGACCGGCAGGGAGGCGGCCAGGCCGAGGACGAACAGAAGGATGGTCAACAGGGTGAAGCGTTTCATGGGTTCCTCCGGTGGTTTGGTTCAAAAATATGCAATACGTAACAATCCGTGAAAGCCAGGGGCCTCATTGCCATCTGACCTGGCGGACCCCGACGGCCAGGTCCAGGATGCCGCCCAGGCGAGGTGGGGTGAAACCGGGATCGACCTGCGCCCAGAGCTCCAGCCCGGGAGAGGAAAAGCGCAGGTGCAGCCCCCCGGCGGTGAGCACGCTGCGGTCGAAGCGCAGCTTCAGCCGGGCCTCTTCCGGCGCGGGCTCCTTGCCCCGGGGCAGGATGCGCACCGCCTCGGCGGGCAGCAGGGCGTCGGCGTTTTCGTCCTTGCGCGGGGGCAGGGCCAGCTCCTGGCCGTCTGCCAGCCGCAGCACGGAGCGGTCGCCCTGGTCCTGCCAGGGGCCGTGGATCACGTTGATGCGCCCGAAGCCCACCGCCCGCCCCTTGTGCAGGGTCAGCACCTTGTCGGACACCTCGTCCAGCCAGTCGCGGTCGTGGCTTACGATGCACAGGGCCGTGCCCTGCTCGCGCCGGGCGGCCAGGGCCGCGTTGAGGATGGCCCGGCGGCTCTCCTCGTCAAGGCTGGCCGTGGGCTCGTCCAGCAGCAGGGCCTTGGGCCCGATGAGCAGCCGGGCGGCCAGGGCCACCCGCTGGGCCTCTCCGCCGGAAAGCTCCCTGGCCCGGCGCTCCAGGAAGGATTCGGCCAGGCCCACCTTAGCCAGGGCCTGGCGGGCCGCCTCCCGGACGTTGGCCCCCCGCCCCCGGACCTTGAGCCCATAGGCAAGGTTTTCGTAAACGCTGCGCGTGAGGAGGTACGGAGTCTGCTGGAGCAGGGTCACCTCACGGCGCACCGGGGTCAGGTCTTCCACGGGCTTGCCCTGGTACAGCACGTGGCCGCGCAGGGGCCGCTCCAGGAAGGCCATGATCCGCAGCAGGGTGGACTTGCCCGCGCCGTTGGGGCCGGCCAGCCCCAGGATGGCCCCGGGCTCCAGGTCCAGGCTGTCCACGGAGAGCACCACCCGGTCCTTGTAGGCCTGGGTCACCTGTTCGAGGCGGATGAGCGCGCTCATGCGGCCCTCCGGCGCAGCACGCGCAGGAGCAGGTTCACGGCCAGGGCCACCAGCATGAGCACCAAACCCAGGGCGATGCCCCGGCCGAACTGGCCCTTGCTGGTCTCCAGGGCGATGGCCGTGGTCATGGTTCTCGTGTGCCACTTGATGTTGCCGCCGATCATCGTGGAAATGCCCACCTCGGAGATGACCCGGCCATAGGCGGCGGCCGCCGCCACCAGCAGGGTGCCCCGGGCCTCGCTCAGGGTGGTCAGGGCCGCCTGGCGCGGGTTGGCCCCCAGGGTCCGCAGGGTTTCGCCCAGGCGCTTGTCCAGCCCCTCCACCCCGGCGGCGACGATGGCGATGACCATGGGCAGGGCCAGGATCGTCTGGGCCGTGGCCATGCCCGGAATGGAGTAGAGCAGGCCCATGCCGCCTAGGGGCCCCCGGGCCGTGACCAGGGCGTAGAACAGCAGGCCGATGACCACGGTGGGCAGGGAGAGCAGGGTGTCCACGATGAAGCGCAGCGTTCGCCTTCCGGCAAAGGTGAAATGCCCCAGGCAAAAGCCCAGGGGGGCACCGAGAATGAAGGAGAAGACCAGAGACAGGGTGGAGGTGCGCACCGAGACCCAGACCGCAGAAAGGGTCTGGCCGTCCAGGTTACCCAGGAGGCGAAAAGCCTCGTTTACACCTTCCGCTATGAATCCCATTAGGCGTTTTTGTTCGATCCGGTTTGTTTTTTCAAGAAAATATTGGTTGATCTTATTTTGGTACTTATTTGGGAACAAAAAGTACAGAGCTTACTCCTACCGGGGTGGGAAAAATAGCACTCCGTCTTCACGAACCGCCTGGATGTCTACGCTTTCAGGGTGATGCCCGCATGAATGGCCATAGGTCCAGGTATTTGATTTGCCCCAAGTCCATCAGAAATTTCAATTGTCTTCAAGGGGACCTTTAGGCTCTTTGGGCGGGATATGCAAAAAGAATATACAAGGAAAACCGTGGGCATGGTGGTGCCCTGATGGCCGGGCATGCGCGGGCCCCGGGCTCGCCTGGCGCACGTTGGAATTCGCGAAACGATGCCGCAGGGAAAAGCAGAGGGCCGATTCAGGCCGTGCCCCGTGCTTGTGCCTGTTTGAGCTGTCGCTCAGCTATGGATGTGATGCGATGCTTGGCAATACGGTGTGTTGCCGTCACAGGTGGAATGCCGTCCTGTGTCCGCCGATACCGTCAGTTCCGTTCGATGCCGTAGTGCTTGAGCAGGGCGTAGAGGCGCGCCCGGGAAAGGCCGGAGAGCTCGCAGGAGCGGCGGATGTCGCCGTTGGTGATCTCAAGCATGGTCCGCAGATAGCGCTGCTCCACCACCTCCATCTGCAACTTGCGGTATTGCTTGAGCGGGGGGAAGTCGTCTGCCGGGGGAGGGGCCTGGCGCTGCTGTTCTGGCAGTCCTGGGCCGCTTTTTTCCAGGTCGCGCCGGGCAACGCGCGCGCGGATGGCCTTGGGCAGGTGGCGGGGGTAGAGCACCTGCTCGTTCCCGGCGCGGGAGAGGGCCTGTTCGATGGTATGTTGGAGTTCGCGGATGTTTCCGGGCCAGTCGTAGTTCATGAGCGCGTCCAGGAAGTCGGGGGCGAACCCCCTGCTTGCCATGTGCAGCCGTTTGGCGTGCCGCTGGATGAACTTGCAGACCATCTCGTTGATGTCCTCCGTCATGCTGCGCAGGGGCGGCAGGTGCAGGTGGATGCCTCGCAGGCGGTAGAAGAGGTCGCGCCGGAACTCCCCCCGCTCGACCATGGGTTCCAGGTCCCGGTTGGTGGCCGCCAGCAGGCGGAAGTCGCTGTGCATCTCCTTGAGCCCGCCCACGGGCCGGAAGCTGCGCCCTTCGAGCACGCGCAGAAAGACCTTTTGCAGGGGCAGTGGCAGCTCGCCCACCTCGTCCAGGAAGAGCGTGCCGCCGTCGGCCTGTTTGATGAGTCCGACGGAATTCGCGTCCGCGCTGGTGAAGGCCCCACGCTGATGGCCGAAGAGCAGGCTCTCGGCCAGGGTGTCGGGCAGTGCGGCGCAGTCCACCACCACGAAGGCCTGGCCCGCGCGTTCGCTGTTCTTGTGGATGGCCCGGGCGAAGAGCTCCTTGCCGGTGCCGGTCTCCCCGGTGAGGAGCACGTTGGCATCGGAGCCCGAGGCCTGGGCCAGGCGGTCGAGGCAGGCCTGCATGGGGCGGCTGCAGCCGATGATGCCCGAGCGCCGCAGGGCGCAGCGGATGCTCTTGGCGTGGCGTGCGTCGTGGTAGTCCATGGCGCGGTTGAGGTAGACCAGCAGCCGGGGCATGTTCGGGGGTTTGGTGATGTAGGTCCAGGCACCGTTCTGGATGGCCTGTTCGGCTTTGTCCGGATCGCGGCTGCGGGAGAGGACGATGACCTCGGGGAAGCCGGGGCTGGCCTGGAGGTTGGCGAGGCAGGTCGTGCAGTCTCCGTCGGCGAGGTCGTCCCCCAGGATCACGGCGCGGTAGCTGCCGGTATACAGCAGGCCCATGGCGCGTGACAGCGAGTCGCAGCTGTCCGCAGGCAGTCCGTTGGCCGCGAGGTCCCCTCGGAGGGCCCTGGCGAACCCCCTGTCCCCGTCGATGATGAGAATGTCGGCCATGGTGGAGACCCCCCTCCATCCCGTATCCGATCCTCGCAACCCTACCATGGGCTGTACGATAGCTGTCAATTATTCCCGAGCCCGATACGCATAGCGGATTCCTTTTCGTCGCCCGCCGGAGGGCTGGTCTTGTCCGGCAAGACGGCCGTACCGTCTCCAGGGGGTGGCTGGCCTGGAGAGTGGGCGGCGTGGAAAGACGCCTCCGGCTCACCGCATTCCGTGCGCCGGACTCTCCCCGCCGGGTGGCGTTGTTCCGCCGGGCAGGACACGTCTTGTCCGGCAAGACGCTTTCGGGCTGTTATTGCAGGAAAAATCACCTCCGTTCTCTCCTCCTCTCCTGGCATTCTCTGGAAATGTCTCCCTCTTTCAAAAGCGGTACGCTTCTTGTCTTGGAGAGAGGGAAAGGGTGGGGCAGGTCGTGGCGTGGAGATGGCCCAAGCGGATTTTTCCCCGGATCGGAGGGAGGTTGACCTTCAGGAGACGGAACGGAATTGGACGATCCGGCGAGCGCGCCGCTCTCCAGCTCTCCAGGCGGCGCGCGAAACACCTGAAGACAGGGAAGAGGGAAAGGGGGTTGGCGATGAGACGCAAGTGGGACGCGAAAACCAAGGCCAGGATCGTGTTGCAGGGTCTCATGGGAGGGGGCGTCAACGAGCTCTGCCGCTCCCACGACCTCCGGCCCAGCCAGTACTACAAGTGGCGCGGGCATTTCCTGGAGAACTGCCACCTGATTTTCGAGCCGCCGCCCGGCGGCGACCCCGGGGCGGAGCTGGCCGCGGAGAATGAGGAGCTCAAGAAGCTGGTGGGGGAGCTGACCCTGGAGCTGACGAGCGGCAAGAGCAACCGATGACGCGCATCCCAAGGGAGGGAACATGGCCAACAAGATCGGAGTATACGTCTGCCACTGCGGGTCGAACATCGCGGGCAAGGTCGATTGCGCGGGGGTGGCCCGGTACGCGGGCCTGCTGAAGGATGTCGCCGTCGCGCGTGACTACCAGTTCATGTGTTCCGACCCCGGGCAGGAGATGGTCATCCGCGACATCCGCCAGTACGGACTGAACCGCGTGGTGGTGGCCTCCTGCTCCCCGCGCCTGCATGAGAAGACCTTCCAGAAGGCCTGCGCCCGGGCCGGGCTCAACCCCTATCTCATGCAGCACTGCTGCATCCGCGAGCACTGCTCCTGGACCACGACCGACCCGGTCGAGGCCACGGCCAAGGCCCGGCACATCGTGGAGGCCGCAGTGGACCGCGTCGGCCGCCATCAGGAGCTGTTCTCCCGGGAGGTGGACGTACACCCGGACGTGATGGTGGTGGGCGCCGGCATCGCGGGCATCCAGGCCGCGCTGGACATCGCCAAGTCCGGCCACAAGGTGCACCTGGTGGAGCAGAGCCCGTCCATCGGCGGGCACATGGCCCAGTTCGACAAGACCTTCCCGACTCTGGACTGCGCGGCGTGCATCTCCACGCCGAAGATGGTGGCCGTCTCCCAGGAGCCGAACATCCACCTCATGACCTGGAGCGAGGTGGAGGACGTGTCCGGATTCGTGGGCAACTATACGGTGACGGTCCTGCGCAAGCCCCGCTACATCAACGAGGACATCTGCACCGGGTGCGGGGCCTGCCTGGAGAAGTGCCCCACCAAGACCGTCAGCGAGTTCAACGAGGGGCTGGCCACGCGCCGGGCCATCTACCGCAACTCGCCCCAGGCCGTGCCCAGCACCCCGGTCATCGACGCCACGGTCTGCCTGAAGCTGACCCGCGACAAGTGCGGCGCCTGCCAGAAGATATGCCCCACCGGGGCCATCGACTACACCATGAAGGAGCGCCGAGAGGTCTACCACGTGGGCTCCATCGTCCTGGCCACGGGCTACGAGGCCATGGACCCGACCCCCATGCGCGAATACGGCTTCGGCCGCTTCCCGGAGGTCTACACGGCCCTGCAGTTCGAGCGGTTGAACAACGCCGTGGGGCCCACGGGCGGCAGGATCGTCATGAAGAACGGGGAACGGCCCCGGAGCGTGGGCATCATCCACTGCGTGGGCAGCCGCGACCGCAACCACCACGAGTACTGTTCGCGGACCTGCTGCATGTACGCGCTCAAGTTCGACCACCTGATCAAGGACAAGGTCGGGCACG
>JBFWJM010000047.1:0-14545 GCA_050253205.1 Desulfovibrionaceae bacterium | reverse complement strand
TTCTGGTCATCTCCTACACCTCGGACTGGCTCTACCCCACGTACCAGTCGCGGGCCATGGTCCAGGCCATGAAGAAGAACGGGCTCGACGTGAGCTTCGTGGAGCTGGAGGCGAGCTTTGGCCACGACGCCTTCCTGCTGCCCAACGAGCGGACCACCAAGCTGCTGCGCGGGTTCCTGGAGCGGGTGCATGCCCAGGAGCTGGACCAGGAGCGGGGCCAGGAGGGCGGCCATGCGCTTTGATCTCCAGGTCATCGCCTCGTGGATCGAACCCGGGAGCCGGGTGCTCGACCTCGGCTGCGGCTCGGGCTCGCTGCTGCGCCTGCTGCGCGACGAGCGGGGCGCCCTCGGCACGGGCATCGAGAGCGACGAGGCCAAGGTGCTCTCCGGCATCGCCAGCGGGGTCACGGTGATCCACGGCGACATGAACGGGGAAGTCCGCGACTGGGCGGACAACGCCTTCGACTACGTGATCCTCTCCCAGGCGCTCATGCAGGTCTACGCCGCCGAGGAGCTCATCCGCGAGATGCTGCGCGTGGGCCGCAGGGCCGTGGTTTCGTTTCCGAATTTCAGCCACTGGCGGCACCGCATGCAGATGCTCCTCACGGGCCGCGCGCCCGTCTCGCCGGAGCTGCCCTACGAGTGGTACAACACCCCCAACATCCGCGTCATCACCCTGCGCGACTTCAAGCGGTTCTGCGCGGCGCTGTCCATCCCCATCCTCAAGGAATGCGCCATCCGCACCCACCACCGCGAGGAGAGCGGCAAGGTCGTGCGCCTGAAGCCAGAGATATTCGCCACCTACGGCATCTACCTGTTGGGACAACCCGGAGGGCGGGCATGAGCCTGATCGTCTTTCTCGTCATCGTGGCCGTGGCCTGGGAGGTCATGTGGGTGGTTCTGGGGCTCAAGCACATCAGCCCCTGGGAGCTCAGGCGGCGGCTGGCCAAAGGCGAGCGCATCCACATCGTGGACGTGCGCACCCGGCCGGAATACCGCCTGCTCCACCTGCCGGGGTCGAAGAACGCGCCGCTGTTCACGGGGGTGAGCTTCGACACGGCCATGGAGCTGCACGGCGACCCCTGCGGCCCGCCCACGGTGGTGGTGGTCTGCACCACGGGCCACCGCTCGCCGCTCGTGGCCTGGCAGCTCATGAAGACCGGCATCAAGGAATCCTACAACCTGGCGGGCGGGGTGCTGCTCTGGAAGCTCACGGGCGGGGCAACGGAGTCGGGCAACGGCTCCGCAGCGGAGTAGCTCGCCGGGGGCCTGGCTGACTGTTGAAAAACGCATTTCTCGCAGGCCGTTCAAGAAGTGTGCGCTGCAAGGAAGTGAAAAAATCCAGGACGCGCAGTGTATTGCGCATACATAAGCGGTCTGGATTTTTTTGCTGACGCAGCAGATTGCACTTTTTCAACAGCCTGCTAGCCCGCGTACGTCTTCAGCTCCGCCTCCCCGGCCAGCACGCGCTGCGCGCCCCGGGCGAGCGTGAGCATCTCCTCCAGGCCAGTGACCCGCTCCACGGGCGCGAGGTAGGAGACGCGCGCCTCGATGGCCGCGCAGAGCCTGTCGCTCCGGGCCATGCCCCCGGCCAGCACGATGGCCGTGACGCGCGGGGCTTCGTTTCCTTCCGCCTCTTCCCCGCTTTCTTCGTCCGCACGCAGCAGCACCGGGCCCAGGGAGCCGATCTCCCTGGCGATGCCGTAGGCCATGCCCTCCAGCACGAGCCTCGCGCGCTCGTCTCCCGCATTGGCCATGGCCTCGGCCCGGCGCAGGTCGTTGGTGCCGAGGTGGGCCAGGAGCCCGGCCCCGCGCAGGATGCGCGCGCGGAGCTCCCCGGGCGTGGCCTCGCCGGATTCGATCATGGCCAGCAGGGGCAGCAGGGGCAGCCGCCCGCTGCGCTCGGGGCTGAAGGGCCCTTCGCCGTCCAGGGCGTTGTTCACCTCCACCACGCGGCCCCTGAGGTGCGCGCCCACGGAGATGCCCCCGCCCAGGTGGGCCACGATGAAGCGGCCGTCCTCGTAGCTCGTCCCCGCGCGCTCGGCCGCCGTCCTGGCGGCACCGCGCTGGCTCAGGGCGTGGAAGATGGTCCGCCGCATGACGTCCGGAAAGCCCGTGAGCCGCGCCTCCGGGGCCAGTTCGTCCGTGACCACCGGGTCGGCTATGACCGCCGGGACGTTCCAGAGGTCCGCGAAGCGGCGGGCCAGGGGCGCGCCGAGGTTGCAGGGGTGCTCGCCGTGGCGCGCGCGGGCGAGGTCGTCCAGCATGCGTTCGGTCACCGCGTAGCAGCCGCCCGGCAGCGGGGCCAGGAGCCCGCCGCGCCCGGCTACGGCCGCCGGGGCGCTCCCGGGCTCCAGCAGGCCCGCCGCCGCCAGCTCGCGGCGCACGGCCTCGAAGCGGTGGTCCAGCTGGTTCGAGACGTGGCCCAGGGCGTCCAGCTCGGCGCGGTCGTGCTCCAGCTCCACGTGCCAGGCGCAGCGGTCGCCGTCGTACACGGCGGCGCGGGTGGTGGTGGAGCCGGGGTTGAGGGCGAGAATGCGAAAGGGGATGCGGGTGGGGATTTGGGCGGGCGCGGGGGGCATGGAGCTTCCTTTCCTGAATGCTGGGGTGTCGCGGGCCTTGGCAACTATCCTCTGGCGGCGGGCTGCCGCGTGGCGACAAGCAGCCCAACCCGTCGCCATGATGCGTCCCGCATCTCACCAAAGGTGAGCGGCCGGATTATTCACTCTTGCACAGGTTGCTCGTGTGCGGCCGAGGCGCTACGGGAGAGCAGCACAGCCAGGGCGATGGAGCAGAGCTTGGAGCGTTCGGAGTCCGCCCTGGAGGGCACCACCACGGGCACCTCGCTGCCCACCACCACGCTGGCCAGGGGCACCTGGGCCAGGGCGCTGAGGGACTTGTAGAGCACGTTGCCCGCCTCGATGTCCGGGGCCACGAGCACGTCCGCCCTGCCGGGCACGGGCCCGCCCAGCCCCTTGCACGCGGCCGAGGCCGGGGAGATGGCCAGGTCGAGGGAGAGGGGCCCGGCCACCAGGGCCTCGCCGAACTCGCCCTGGGCGGCCATCTTGGAAATGATGTCCGCGTCCAGGGTGGAGGGCATGGCCGGGTAGTTGACCTTTTCCGTGGCGGCCAGCAGGGCCACGCGCGGCTGGGCCATGCCGAGCACGCGGGCCACCTCCAGCGCGTTCTTGATGATGTCCACCTTGCGTTGGAGCGAGGGCTTGATGTTCACGGCCGCGTCCGTGAGCAGGGTCAGCCCCTCTTCCACGCGGGCCATCTTGGCGTTCTGGAGCGAGGTGTCGAGCGAGTCCTCCGGGCGCTGCCTGGGGTGCGGCAGGCGGAAGGCCGTGACATGGGAGAGCAGCCCCCGGGGCGGCACGCCGGATTGCTTGTCGAGCACGGCGCGCAGCAGGGTGGCGGTGGAGACGAGGCCCTTCATGAGGAGCCCCGCCTCCCCGGCTCGGTACGCGGCCACGGCGCGCTGCACGGCCAGGGTCTCGTCCGGCTCGTGGATCAGCCCGAAGGGGGAGATGTCGATGCCCGCCGCTTCTGCCTTCCGGAGGGAGGCGTCGCGGTCGCCGATGAACAGCGGCTCGG
Source organism: Desulfovibrionaceae bacterium (assembly GCA_050253205.1). Classification (GTDB taxonomy): domain Bacteria; phylum Desulfobacterota; class Desulfovibrionia; order Desulfovibrionales; family Desulfovibrionaceae; genus JAHJKV01. The sequence continues at coordinate 10,949 of JBFWJM010000047.1, read as the reverse complement.
CCAGGCCCATGGCGGCGGCGTCCGCGCCCGCGCGGAGCACGAACTCCTCGGCGCAGGGCGCGATGGCGATGCGCGGCGGGGGCCCGGAGCTCCGGGCCGCGTCCAGCAGCTCGTCCAGACTGGCGATGCGCGGGCTGGCGTTGTGCGGGTCAGTTATGGGCGGGCGTGTCGGCGTGGCCATGGGCGCGCCCTCAGTCGTCGCCGCGCTTGAGCGCGATCATGCCCGAGCGGCACATGGAGCGGATACCGTAGGGCGCGAGCATCTTGATGAGCCCGTTGACGCGGTCCTGGTCGCCGCTCACCTCGGCGGTGATGGTCTCCTGGCCCATGCCCACCACGGACGCGCGGAACACCTCCAGCACCTGCATGATCTGCCCGGTGGTCTCCCGGTCCATGTTCACCTTGATGAGCAGCAGTTCGCGGTCCACGAACTCTCGGCGGGCCAGGTCGTCCATCTGGATGACGAAGTCCATGGCCCCCACCAGGGCGGTGATCTCCTTCACCTGCGCGTCGCTGCACTCCACGCTGATGACCATCCGCGCTATCTCCGGGGCCTCGGTGGCTCCGCTGGAGATGGAGAGGATGTTGACCCCCTGTTCCTTGAACACGAGGGCCATTTCGGCCAGGACGCCGGGCTGGTTGCGGACGAGGGCGGATATGGTGTGCTGCATGGGGTTTCTCCGTGGTGTGTGGGCGATGGCGAGGGGCGAGCCGCCTAGAACCCGTAGCGGGTGTATTCCTTGTCCACCCGGTTGATGAGCTGGGTGTAGCGGAACTGGGACTTGAGCTGCGCCTCCTCGGTGATCTGGTGGCCCAGGGCGTGGCACTGTTCGCATGCGCCCAGGGGAATCTCCACCCCCAGGCAGCGCACGGCCCCCACCTGGCTTTCGATCTTGAGCAGCCCGCGGCACTTGCCGCAGAGGTGCAGGGATTCCTTTTGCACCTCCTGCAAGCCGTCGGTATCATAATAGATTGATTTGTTGCGGTGGTGCCACTTGCCCTCGGTGACGCCGTCCTTCAGCGCGGGCGGGTCGAAGTAGACCCGGGGCATCTGGCGGCAGAGCTCCTCGATGTACTGCGTGGTCCGCGCGTCCTGCCGCCACTTGGCCGGGTCGTACCCCGGCTCGGCCACGCTGGAGTAGTCCACCCCGGCCATGGCCAGGCAGATGCCGAGGTTGACGTAGGGCAGCGCGCCCTGGATGGCGTAGCCGCCCTCCAGCACGGCGATGTGCGGCTTGAGCTTCTCGTTCAGCAGGGCGTAGCCCTGGGCCGAGCAGTTCATGTTGGTGATGGGGTCGGTGTAGTGGTTGTCCTGCCCGGCGGAGTTGACCACGATGTCGGGCTTGAAGTCTTCCAGCAGGGGCAGCACCACCTCGTCGATGGCCAGGAGCAGCCCTTCGTCGGAGGTGTTGGGCGGCAGGGGGATGTTGATGGTCCTGCCGCGCGCCGTGGGCCCGCCGCACTCGTGGGGGAAGCCCGTGCCCGGGTAGAGGGTCCGGCCGTCCTGGTGGATGGAGATGAACAGCACGTCCGGGTCGTGCCAGTAGACGTCCTGGGTGCCGTCCCCGTGGTGGCAGTCCGTGTCCACGATGGCCACGCGGCGCACGCCGTGGTGCTCGCGCAGCCATTCGATCATCACGGCCTCGATGTTCACGTTGCAGAAGCCCCGGTTGCCGCGCACGGTCTTCATGGCGTGGTGGCCCGGGGGGCGCACCAGGGCGAAGGCGCGGTCGCAGCGTTTTTCGGCCACGAGCCGCGCGGCGGTGATGGCACCCCCGGCGGAGATCATGTGCGAGCGGGTGGCCACACTGGGCAGGTCCGGGAAGCAGAAGTGCGCGCGCTCCACGTCCTGCGCCCCGGCCACCTCGGGCTTGTGCTCGGAGATGCCTTCGATGTCGAAAAGCCCCTCCTCCTTGAGCTGGTCCTGGGTGTAGAGCAGGCGCTCCTCGCGCTCGGGGTGAGTGGGGCTGATGGCCCAGTCGAACGCGGGGAAGAGGACCACCCCGAGGGTGTTTTCGGCCCGGATCATGGGCGGCCTCCGAAGAGCGTGGCGGCCACGCCCGGTTTGATCTGGCAGGTGACGCGGATGTTGCGCCCCACGGTGTGCATGCCGTCCACCATGTTGAAGGCCGAGGCGTGGGTGATCACCGCGCGGGAGGCGTCGGACGCGAGGCGCAGGTCCATGAGGTGCGAGAGGAGCTGGTTCATGGCGTCGCGCTTGGCGTCCTCCAGGGTGTAGCTGGCGGGGATGTTCTCGCGGTGGCCGAGGGCCGGGATGAACAGGGTGTGGCGCTGGGTATCGGCGAAGAGCTCCAGGTCCGTGGTGGTGCGGGTGAGCGCCGCGCCCACGGCGTTGGCCACGGCGTGGTTCTCGGGCACCTCCGTGGAGAGGCGGAACTCGGCGAAGAGCGGCATCTTCATGGCCTGGGCCGGGCCGCCCACCACGTAGACCTTGCGGGGCACGATGGCCCTTTCCTCCAGCAGCTCGTGGATGGTGTACACGGGCTTGTCGTTGATCTCGGCCAGGAGCGCGCGGGTTTCCTCGCGGATGGTGGCGGCGGCGCGGGCCACGGCCTGCTCCGCGAGCTGGCGCGCGGTGAAGGTGTGGCTCTCGGCGTAGGCCGCGAGGCCCGCCTCGGAGGCGGCCACGTCGCCCACCTGGGAGTGGCCGAGCAGGTTCAGCGCGTCCGTGAGGGTCGGGTGGCTGCCGCCCTCGGCCATGGCCGGGCCGAGCCTGCGGGGCCCCACGCGCACCGTGTCGCCGATGACGGAGATGGCCGAATCGCCCCCCACGCCGATGGACTTGACCTTGAGGGCGCGCACCAGGGTCGGGTGGGAACCGATGTCGATGCCTTCGGGCTCCACCAGGGGCGAGCCCGCCGCGAAGATGGCGATGTCCGTGGTGGTGCCGCCGATGTCCAGCAGCACGGAGTCGTGGAAGATGTCCGTGAGGGCCACGATGCCCATGACCGAGGCGGCCGGGCCCGAAAAGATGGACTGCACGGGCATGGAGCGCGAGTGGGGCAGGGGCATGGTCCCGCCGTCGGCCTTGAGGATGTTCACCCGGCAGCCGAGGCCGTGGTCGATGAGGCTCTCCTCCACGGCCGTGGCGAAGGCCCCGTAAAGCCGCCAGACCGCACAGTTGAAATACGCGGTGGCCACCCGGCGGGGGAAGCCCAGCGCCCCGCCCAGGGCGTGGCCCAGGGTGATGAAGTCCGCCCGCTCGCAGCCGGGGTCCTCTCCACCGCAGAGCATGTGCCGCAGCTGGCTTTCGTGCAGCGGGTTGCGCACGGAGAACTTGCCCACCAGGGCAAAGGTCCGCACGCCGTGCTCGCGGCACTGGTCCACGGCGGCGCGGGCCTGGGCCAGGTCGAGCCGCTCGGCCTCCATGCCCCGGTGGTCCATGGACCCGCCGAGCACGTGGAAATCGCGGCAGGGGCGGTAGTTCTGCGGGTCGAGCCCCGGGCCGGGCATGACGAGCACGCCCACGTCCTCGGTGCGGTTCTCCACGATGGCGTTGGTGGAGAGCGTGGTGGAGAGCCCGAGCTGCCGGACGGACGCGGGGTCCACCTCCCGGAGCAGCAGGCCCAGCGCGCCGTTCACCGAGCTGAGCAGGTCGTCCTTGTTGGTCTTGACCTTGGCGGCGGCCACGAGGGTGGCCTTGTTGCCCTCCACCCTGAGGGCCACGGCGTCCGTGTGGGTACCGCCGACGTCGATTCCGAGCAGCATGCGATGCCTCCCATCAGGCCCGTCCTACCACCCGGGAGAGCGGGCGTAAAGCGGGCGCGTAGGGGCACTCTCACCCATCACGCGCGCCCGGGCAAGAGCGGTTCGGCGGGCGGCGGCGGGAGTGCGGTGAACGGGCGGCGGCGGGCGGCGCTACTTCTCCACCTCGTCCAGCTCGTGGGAGCGGTCCGTGAGCTCGGCCCCGGCCGTGGCCAGGGGCATGTGCACGAGGATGTTGGGCGTGCGGTCCACCTTGACCACGATTTCCAGGGACGAGAGGTCGAGCACGTGCCCGCCGAATTCCCTGGCCTCGTCCAGGTAGTGGATGTGGAAGCCGGGAACGTTGATGGTGCCCGCGCACTCGGGCGTGTAGAACCCCACCAGGGTGCCCACGGTGTTCTCCCGCTCGAAGGTGGACTGGTGCGCCGTGACCTCGGCCAGGGGCGGGTAGGGCGGCTCCTGCGCCGGGACGGAGCGCGTCTTCACGTACTGGATGAGCCCGTCCACGCGGATGGCGTAGAACATGTTGCGCCCGGGCAGCTCCTTTTCCAGCCTGTGGGTGAAGTCGTCCAGGTCCTTGACGTAGCGCAGGGTCAGCTCCAGGTCCGGCTCGAAGGAGGTGACCGCCGCGAAGGGCGTGGTCATGGAGCCGTCCACGGGCTTGATGCGCCCGTTGTGCGTGACCTGCCAGAACTGCCCGTCCAGGGCGACCATCTCGCCGTCGAGCTTGTGGAAGGTGCCGATGCCGAACCCGCCGTGGGCCGCCAGCTCCTCGAAGCTCACGGCGCCGTCGTAGTTGCCGTTGAGCAGGGCCTGGATGGTGGAGACCTGGTAGAGGGTGTTGCGCTCCGGGGGCTCGGCCATGGCGTCGAGGCTCTGGGCGCTGGCCCAGCCGGGCAGGGCCGCCAAGATGATGCAGGCCAGGAGCATGTAGGCCAGGAACATGCGGGCCCGGAGCATGGGGGCCCGGAGCATGGGGGCCCGGAGCATGGGGGCCCGGAGCGCAAGGCCCGGGAAGTTGGGCGCAAGGCGGGCGGGGCGTCGCCCGGAAGGGTGTCCGTTGTGGCGTCGGGTCATGGTCTCTCTCCCTCGTGATGTGGTGCGCTGGTCAGGATAGGCCATGGCCGCGGCCAGGGCAAGGGGGAGGTCAGGATTCGACGGGTGCGTCCAGGCGCTTCAGGGTGGTTTCGCAGCGCGCGCGGACAAACGCCTCCACCCGGCGCAACACCGTGGCCACGCCGTACCGTTCCTCGAACAGCTCCCTGGCCGGGCGGAGCGTCTCCAGCAGCATGGCGGCCATGCCGCGCAGTTCGTCCAGGACCAGGCTTTCGGAGAGCCCCGCCTCCCGGGCGAGGCGCTCCCAGTGCCGGGGGAAGAGGTAGTCGGGGTCGTACTGCCCGCCGATCTTCATGGCCAGCTTGCGGCCCAGCCCCTGGTACGCCCCGGTGCAGACGATGTCGTAGGCCGGGGCGAGGCGCGGCCTGGGCGGGTTGTCGTAGAGCAAGGAATAGTTCTTGGCGTGGGCGTCGGCATTGCCCAGCAGGAAGTTGCAGGCCACCAGGCGCAGGAGTTTGCGTTTTTCCTCGTCCGGCCGCCCGGCGTGGTCGAGCAGGCCGAAGCAATCCTGGAGCGTGGGGCCGCCTTCGTTCTCGTACTTGCGCTCCGGCGGCACGCCCAGGGCCTGGCAGCAGTCCTCCTGGTGCAGCCGGGTGACGCCTTTCTCCGTGACGAATCTGTCGTACCGCTTGATGAGAAAGGCGCGGGGCACGGAATCGGTGATGTCCACCTCGGGGACGTCGAGCTCCAGCGCGGCGGCCAGGTTCATGCAGAACGCCTCGTTCTCCACCAGGCCGGGCAGGTCGTCCACCGGGGGCTTGAGGATGTGCGTGCCCGGTGCGCCATGCAGCGGCAGGTAGAATTTCTCCCCCGCATGGACCATGGACAGCTTGCTCTGCGCGCCCGCGAGGGAAAGGCGAAGCCCGTCCCCGCCCGCCAGCAGGGGGCGGCGGGGCAGCAGCGCGATGATCTGGTCCAGCTCGCCCCGTTTGAGCGGATAGTAGTCGGGCTGCGCCTCGCTGCCGGGGGAGGGCTCGGCCTCGGGCAGCACGGCGAGGGCCCCGGCGCACTCCGCGCCGATGGCCTCCAGGAGCGCGTAGTCGTTCCCGGCGGAAACATGGAGCTGGCGCTCCACCTGCATGCGCACGCGCTGCTCCGGCAGGAGGTTGGCGAAGAAGGCGTGGGTGGCGTCGTGGCCGTAGGGCTGTTCGCGCAGCGGCAGGCCCAATGAAAGAGGGAAGTGTTCAGGATGTTGCAACCATTCCCGGGCATAGGCGAAGGCCATGCGACTCTTCCCTTGCCTGGTGATGGTCCCGGCCAGCCGATCCTCGAACCAGACGTTGAGACGTTCGCGCATCCTATCCTCTCGGGGTGACGCGCAGTTCGAGGTTCAGGGCGTCGAGCACCAGCAGGATCTTGCCGATCTCGGCGGTGTCCTTGCCTTTTTCCAGCTCCAGCACGAAGCGCGGGCCAACCCCGGCCTTTTCGGCCAGGGCCTCCTGGCTCAGGCCGAGGTCCTTGCGGCGTGTGCGGATGGCCGCGCCGATGTCGCTGGTGGAGGCTGAGCTTCGGGAACTGAAGTTTGGGCCGACGTTGAGGAGAGCGCCAAGAGCAAATCCGGCCAATCCGGCGATCAGCGGATTTAATGCCGAAGGTGCTGATTGTTCGGAAGGTTTGGCCGAGGGCTTAGGTTGATCCGGATGCTGTGCATCCTGATCGTGAGGTGTCTTCTCTTGATGACTCGGCTGCGGACTTCCGATTCGTTTGGCGAAACGGTCCAACGCCGCAATGGCCCTGTCTGCTGTAGGTTTGTTTACGTCATTATATCGTTGGTTGGATGGCATGCTTCCTCCCGTACGGGAAGGATAGACTGTACGCCGGGAATGTCAAGGTTCTTCCCGTACGGGAAGTTTGGTTTCAGGCCCCGGCCCGGGCGCACTCGTCGCACACGCCGTCGAGCCGAAGTTCCACGGACTCCACGCTGCCCCAGGCGGCCTGGGCCAGCAGGGCCATGTCCAGGGTGCCCTCGGGCAGGTGCAGGCAGCGCATGCGCCCGCAGCGCGTACAGTGGAAGTGGCCGTGGCCGCTGCCGGAGCAGTAGTGGTATGCCCGGCCCGCGCCCGAGTGCCGCTCGATGAGCCCGCGCTCCACCAGCAGGTCGAGGATGCGGTAGAGGGTCACCTTGTTCATGGCCCTGCCCAGGGTGGCGAGCAGTTCCGGCGGGGTCACGGTATGTTCCGCCTGGAGCACGGCGTCCAGCACCAGGGTCCGGTTGCGCGTGGGCTCCAGGCCGCGTTCGGCCAGGCGCTGCCTGGGCGTGCGGGTCATGCCCGGCCTCCCGCGGCTCGCCTGGCCGAACGCAGGCCCGAGCGCAGGCCCGAGCGCAGGGCCCCCAGGCCGCTCACCACGAAGAAGGCCACCGTGGCCACGGCGATGATGCTCGCGCCGGAGGTCAGGTCGAAGACGTAGGAGAGCCAGAGCCCGGAGGTGCAAAACAGCAGGGAATAGAGCGAGGAGAGCGCCATCATCCGGCCCAGGCTCCCGGCCGTGCGCTCGGCCAGGTAGGGCGGGATGGTCAGCAGCGCAATGACCAGGATGAGCCCGACGACCTGCACGATCATGACCACGGCGCAGGCCGTGAGCGCGGGCACGAGGAAGTGCAGCAGGGTCACGGGCACGCCGCGCGTGGCCGCGAACTCGCAGTCGAAGCTCATGACCAGCAGGTCTTTGTATGCCCAGGCCGCGAAGCCGACGATGAGCGCGTCGAGCCCGGCCATGGCCCAGAGGTCGGCGGTGGGCACCGTGAGGATGGACCCGAACAGGAAGCTCATGAGGTCGGACTTGTACCCGGGGGTGAGGTCCAGCAGCAGGATGCCCGTGGCCATGCCCGAGGCCCAGAGCACGCCGATGACCGTGTCCGTGCGCTCCGTGCGCCGGAGGGTGGCCGCGCCCATGACCAGCGAGGCCCCGGTGGTGAAGCCCAGGGCGCAGGGCAGCACGGGCAGGCCGAAGTAGAACGCCAGGCCCACCCCGCCGTAGGCCGCGTGGGCGATGCCCCCGGCCAGGAACACCGTGCGCCCCACCACCACCAGGGTGCCCATGACCCCGCAGGCGATGGACGCCAGCAGCCCGGCCCAGAGCGCGTTCTGCATGAAGGTGAAGGAGAGCGCCTCAAGCATGGGGCTCCTCCTCGGGGTGGGGGTGCGAGGGCCCATGCGACGGCCCATGGAAATGCGGCGGGATGACCCGCCCGGGCCCGAACTGCGCGGACACGGTCTTCATGAAGTCGTCCATGGCGCAGGTGTGCTCGTGCGCGCCGTAGAGCATCTGGAGCATCTCGTCCGTGAGCACGGGGGCCGGGGTGTAGAGCAGGCGGCGGTTCACGCAGGCGATGGCGTGGATGCGCGAGCCGAGGATGGAGAGGTCGTGGCTCACGGTGAGGATGGTCAGGTCCTGCTCGTCGCCCAGGGTGCAGAGGAAGTCGTAGAGGCAGAAGGAGCCCTGGGGGTCCACGTTGGCCGTGGGTTCGTCCAGCAGCAGGAGGTCCGCCCCGGAAACCAGCGCCCGGGCGATGAGCGCGCGCTGCATCTGCCCGCCGGAGAGCTCGCCGAAGCGCCGTCCCTCGCGTCCGGCCAGACCCACCCGAGCGATCGCCTCCATGGTCCGGGAGAGGTCCCCGGGCGAGTGGCCGAAGCGCTTTCTGGTCTCGCGCTTCACGCCCATGAGCACCACCTCCAGCACGCTCACCGGGAAGCCGGGGCGCAGGGTCGTGTGCTGGGGCACGTAGGCCACGCGGGAGCGCTGGGCCCCCGGAGGGGCTCCGAGCACTTCGATGGTTCCGCTCGTGGGCTCAAGCAGCCCGAGCAGGAGCTTCATGAGCGTGGTCTTGCCGCCGCCGTTGGGGCCGATGACGGCCAGGAACTGCCCGCGCGGCACCGTGAGGTCCACGGTGCGCAGGACCTCCTCGCCGCCATAGGCGAAGCCCACGCCCGAGAGGCGCAGCGCGGGCTCGCCCATGCTCACCGCAGCACCTCCGCGAAGCGGGCGGCCACGGCGCGCAGGTTGGCGTCCCAGTCGTGGGCCAGGGGGTCGGCCACCACCACCTCGGCACCCACCTCGCCAGCCACCACGCGGGCGGACTTCTGCGATATCTGCGGCTGCACGAAGATGGCCCGGGCGCGCATCTCGCGGGCCTTGGCCACGATGGCGGCCAGCTCGCGCGGGGAGGGCTCGCTGCCCTCCACCTCGATGGGCACCTGGCGCAGGCCGTAGGCCTCGGCGAAGTAGCCCCAGGAGGGGTGGAACACGAGGAAGGCGCGCTGGCCGGTTTCGTCCGTGGCCGTGGAGGCCAGACTGGAGGCCACGTCGAACTCCACGCGGCGGATGTCGTCGCGCAGCTTTTCGCGCGCGGCGCGCAGCTCGCCCTCGTGCTCGGGCAGCAGGGCGATGAGCGCGGGCAGGGTGTTCTCCATCATGGCTTCCATGTTCCTGGGAGCGGTCCAGACGTGCGGGTCGAGCATGCCGTGGTGGTGGTGATGTCCCTCCTCCGCGTGCTCGTGTTCGTGCTCGTGCTCGGCCTCGTGTTCGTGTTCACCGGGCACGGGCATGCCGCTCATGTATTCGGCGTGGCGGTCGCCCTCGGGGCTGCGCATGTGTCCTTCCTCGCCGAGTTCCCCGGGCGTGAATTCGTGCTCGCCGTCATGCTCGCCGTCATGCTCGCCGTCGTGGTCGTGCCCCTCCTCGCCATGCTCGTGATGGTGGTGGGCCTCCATGGGCCGCTTGCGGATGCCCGCGTCCATGGCCACGGTCTGCATGGCCTGGTTCGTGCCCCGGATGCGCGGCAGCCATGCTTCCTCGAACTCCAGGCCGATGGTGAAATAGACCTTGGCGGCGGCCACGTTGGCCATCTGCGAGGGCTTGGGCTCGTAGGAGTGGGGGTCGGCCCCCTCGGGCACCATGGTCTCCACGGTCACGAGGCCGCCCGTCAGCCGCTCCACCAGCCAGGCCTGGGGGGCGATGGTCACGGCCACCACGGGGCGCTCGGCGGCGCGGGCCGTGGCCGCTCCCAGCAACAGGAAAAGAATCGTAAAAATACCAAGGCGCTTCATGATGCCTCCTTGACAGCCGTCGGCTTGGGGTGTTTGATGTGCAACCAAGTTGCGCAGACGGCAATGTAACATTGTTGCATGGCCTGTCAAGCGCGTGCGAACCCTCATTCCCCAAGGCCGGAACCCAGCAGCATGTTCGATTTTTCCCTGTTTGCGTCCGTGGCCACGGCCATCGTGGCGGAGGCCGCGCCCTTCCTGCTCCTGGGGGCGCTGGTGGGCGCGCTGTTCGAGGTCTATGTGCCCGCCTCGGCCGTGGAGCGGCTGGCCCCGCGCCACCCGGCGGCCCAGGTGCTGGCCGGGCTCGCGGCGGGGATGCTGCTGCCCACCTGCGAGTGCGGGGTGGTGCCCGTGGTCCGGCGGCTGCTGCTCAAGGGCGTGCCCCCGCGCATGGCCCTGCCGTACATGCTCGCCGCCCCGGTCATCAACCCGGTGGTCCTGGTCTCCACCTGGGTGGCCTTCCAGGGCGACGCGTCCATGGTGCTCTGGCGCTGCGCGCTGGTGGCGCTTCCGGCGGTGCTCATCGGCATGGCCGTGGGCGATCTTTCGGCGGCGGAGGTGCTGCGCCCCGGCATGGGGGGCAGGGCGGCGGCGTGCTCCTGCGGCTGCGGGCACGATCATGACCACGACCACGAACATGACCGCAATGATCACGATCACGATAATCACGACGACGGCTGCGGCTGCGGGCATGATCACGTCCACGCGGACGACCGCGAGAACGGCCGCCGCTCCAGGCTGGTAGCCGTGCTGGCCCTCACCGGGCGCGAGTTCATGGATATGGGCCGCTTCCTGGTGCTGGGCGCGCTGGCGGCGGCGCTGTTCAAGACCATGCTCCCCGGCCACCTCATAGGCTTCTTCTCCGCGAACCTCTGGCTGGCCGTGCCCGCCATGCTCCTGCTGGCCGTGCTGCTCTCGGTGTGTTCCGAGGCGGACGCCTTCGTGGCCGCCGGGTTCTCCATGTTTCCGCGCGCGGCCCAGCTCGGGTTCACCGCCCTGGGGCCCATGCTCGACCTCAAGCTCGCGCCCATGTTCTACGCCGTGTTCCACCGCCGCGTGGCC
>JBFWJM010000046.1:0-14583 GCA_050253205.1 Desulfovibrionaceae bacterium | reverse complement strand
CATTTCCTCCACCACGTTGATGTCCGGGTAGGCCACGTAGCCCTGGGCGTTGGCGTCGGGGTGGGAGGGGTCGTACTGCATCTTGAAGGGCCGGTCGTCCGTAACGATGCCTCGCACGGACACGCCCTGGAGGTCGCGGTTCTTCTGCTGCTGCATGGCGACGTCGAAGGGGGAGAGCACCGGGGACGACTCGAAGCTCACGGACTTGCGGCGGTAGGGCCCGCCGTCTGCGGTGCGGGTGGTCTTCGCGTTGGCCATGTTCATGGAGATGACGTTCAGGTACGCCCGCTGGGCCTTGAGCCCGGACGCCCCGATGTCGAGTGCTGTCATGAAGTCCATTTACTTGGCTCCTTCCTGGATGATCTTGTTCAGACCCTCGAAGTTCTTCTTCAGCACCTGGGTCAGGGCGTTGTACATCATGGAGTTCTTGGCCATGACGTTCATCTCCTTGTCCAGGTCCACCGTGTCCTCGCCGTAGACGTGGCGCGGCTCGAAGTCCTTGAAGTGGTTGCCCTCGAAACCTCCGGCGCTGAAGGTGGAGGGCATGTGCTTTGCGTCGGTGCGGGTGACCTTGCCGCGCTGGTCCAGGGCCAGGGCGTCCTGGAGCTGCTGCTCGAATTCCACCTGCCGGGGCTTGTAGCCCGGGGTGTCGATGTTCGAGAGGTTGCCCATGACGAGGTTTTGACGCTCCAGGCGCAGATCGAGGACCTTGGACGTCAGGTCGATGTGTGATCCGAAGAGGCCTCTCATGTCGTAGCTCCTGTGTTTGCTGCGGTTTTTCGCGGCACCCGGGGCGCGGCGCGCCTTCGGGGTCGTCCAGAGGAAAGCAACATGCGTTCCAATGGAATTATCTATTTGAAATAAAAGGATAATACATTGAAAATGCCATTGGGGAGCTTGTCAGGCGGCCGTCGCTTTCACCACCCAATATGACCCGGCCCAGTATCACCAGGCCCCAGCCGCCGCCAGGGCGGGTGCACGGATTTTTGTCGCCTTCGGCCAGCGGGGCGGGGGCAAAGGGTGTGGCCCCGGGGTGGGCGAGGCGCACCGGGCGGCGGGAAGACGTGGCCCGGATATGGACCGGATATGGTCAGAGCATGGTCTTGGTGCGGGGAAGAGGACGGGAGACGGTGTTGTTTTGTCCTGCTATGCCGATGTGTTGACAGTGGATTTGCCGCTGCATGGGATGCTGGGCGCGGCCGGGGGAGCGGCCGATGGAGCGGGGAGGCCCGGGGGAGGCCCCCCTGGCCGCCGGGCGGCAAAAAGGTTCACTGGCACAAGGGTTGCATCAGTTCGGCCACGCCATTGTGGCCCATAGCTATCGCGCCCGGACCGAAACCAAGACAAAACGTGCCGGGCAAAGGAGTATGGAGGGGAATACCATGAGTAATCTGGACTACGAGATCAACAAGGAATTGGGCGAATGCTACCTCTTCATGGGGGAGCTCGACAAGGCCGAGGAGTATTACCGCAAGGCGGCCAGCTCCAACGGCATCCACCCGGACCCGTACATGGGCCTGGCCACCATCGCCGTGCAGCGCGGCGAGCTGGAGACGGCCATGGGCCTGTACCGCCAGGCGCACGACATCGCCCCCAGCGACAAGACCCACTCCGGCATCGGGCTCATCCTGCTCGAATCCGGTGACGGGCTCGGCGCGTACAAGCACTTCGCCAAGGCGCTGGAGGCCAACCCCGAGAACATGGTCGCCCTGTTCTCCATGGTGCGCATCGGCCACGAGCACGAAAAGCTCGAAGAGATCCGCCCCTACCTTGAAACCTATCTTTCCATCGACCCGGGCAAGCACGAGGTGCGCTACGCCCTGGCCGGTTGTCTGGTCTGCCTCAACCGCAAGGAAGAGGCCGAACGCGAGCTCGGGATCATTCTGGAGAACGACCCCGAAAACCGCGCCGCCAGGGAACTCCTGGCTCAGATTCAGGAATAGCATTGGTCTCCCCTCCCCATTGATCTCTCGCCCCGTCCCGTCTGGACGGGGCGGGGGGTCAAGTCCCGCGCGGGGAGGGCGGGCAGGGCCACGGCCGGGGCTTGACCTCCCACGGCCAAATCTGGCACAGCCTCCCAAAACAGGAGAGGTTGTGATGCAGCTGTTGCCCATCAGGCGCGCCATCCTGAGCGTGACCGACAAGACAGGACTCGCCGAGTTCGCCGCCTTTCTGGCGGAAAGCCGCGTGGAGCTCGTCTCCACCGGCGGCACCAAGGCCAAGATCGCCGAGGCGGGCCTGCCCGTGACCTCGGTGTCCGACGTCACCGGGTTTCCCGAAATCCTCGGCGGCAGGGTCAAAACCCTGCACCCCTTCGTCCACGGCGGCGTCCTTGCCGACAAGGACAACCCCGAACACCTGGCCACCCTTGAGGAGCACGGGATCAAGCCCTTCGACATGATCTGCGTGAACCTCTACGACTTCGCCAAGGCAGCCGCCAAGGGGCTCGACCTCAAGGCCGCCGTGGAGGAGATCGACATCGGCGGGCCCACCATGCTCCGCGCCGCCGCCAAGAACTTCCACTCCATCCTCGTGGTTCCCTCCCCCGGGCACTACGGCAGGATCATGGACGAGATGCGCGCCAATGGCGGCAAGGTCGGCCTGGAGCTGCGCCGGGAGCTGGCCGCGGAGACGTTCGGGCTGGTGAGCGGGTATGATTCGATGATCGCAAAATATCTTGCAAGCCGCTGAAAAGCGGCGGTCTGCGGCGGGTCGCTGAAAAGCGGCGGTCTGCTTCGTTGCTTCGAGTGCGCCGGACCCTCATGTATTGAGGTATACTATTCGGTCCCGGCGCACTCTTGCGCCTGGCATCCCACCCCTTTGAGCGGCCCGCGTCGGAGCGCTGGGGGCTGCCTGCTTCGTTAAGTGAATTCCAGGCGAGTCTTCGAGCCGTGGAAGATCTTATGCCCCAGGTATAAGTGAATTCCAGGCGAGTCTTCGAGCCGTGGAAGACCTTATGCCCCAGGTATAAGTGAATTCCAGGCGAGGCTTCGAGCCGTGGAAGACCTTATGCCATTGGTATGCTTCGGGCGTTGCGGTCCCTGGTGGACGCAAGAGTCAACGTCGAGCCTGAAACGCCCTCGCGCCTGGCATCCCACCCCTTTGAGCGGCTTGTCGCTCTGCTGCAAACGGGTCATCCTGTTTCAGGGAGCGGATTTTGGCTTGTGGCACCAGTGGAGCGGAAGTCGCTCCCCTGCTGGGATTATAAGTCGAAGTTCAGTTATGGTGAGATAATAGAGTATGTCTCGATAATCTCAATCCATACAGCCGCTCTTTGTTGACGCGCTTTCTTCTCTCCCCTCGCCTTCCGTTCGGCTTTGGGCTATCACCCTGACCATGCCGAACGTGCAGGGCAACACCCAGGGCCTCAAGCCCAGCCAACTCAAGCGACTCGGCCGCATGTACCAGCGGCGCTTTCCGCTCACCGAGCTCTACACCCAGGAACAGGCGCGCGAGCTGGCGTCCATCTCCGCCGAGATCGGGCGGCAGGTGGCCGTGCTCATCGACCGCCAGGGCAAGGTGGTCATGGTGCTCGTGGGCGACCCCAGAGCCATCTACATCCCCGAGCTGCCCCGCGCGCGCCTGGGCGCGGACCGCCTGCGCGGGCTGCGGCTGCTGCACACGCACCTCGACTCCGCCAAGGGAGGCGCCAAGAGCGGCAACAAGAGCGGCAAGGGCGCGGGCCAGGAGGGCCTTTCCGACGAGGACGTCATGGACCTCGTGTTCCTGCGTCTGGACGTCATGGCCGCGCTCTCCGTGGAGCCCGACGGCTGGCCCGGGGCGGTGCAGCTCGCCCACCTGCTGCCGCCCAACCCCGAGGGCAAGAGCCACGAGCGCACGCCCGTCACCCGCTGGGACAGGTTCGACATGGACGTCCACGCCCAGGTGGCGGCCATCGAGGAGGAGCTGGCCCGGCTGGCCTCCGCCAGGGACACCGCCGACGACCGCGAGCGCGCGCTGCTGGTCTCCGTTTCCGATGCGCCCCGGCCAGCCCAGGAGCTGGCCCTGGACGAGCTTTCCGAGCTGGCGCGCACGGCAGGGCTGCACCCGGCCGCGCGGCTGGTGCAGCGCGTGCGCCAGGTGAACCCCAAGTACATCCTCGGCAAGGGCAAGCTGGCCGAGCTGGAGGTCCAGGCCCTGGGCGCGGGCGCGGGGGTGGTGGTCTTCGACCAGGATCTCTCCCCGGCGCAGATGCGCAACCTTGCGGAGCTCACCGAGCGCAAGGTGCTCGACCGCACGCAGCTCATCCTCGACATCTTCGCCCAGCACGCCACCTCCCGCTCGGGCAAGCTCCAGGTGGAGATGGCCCAGCTCAAGTACATGCTCCCCAGGCTCGCGGGCACGGGCAAGGCCATGAGCCGGCTCATGGGCGGCATCGGCGGGCGCGGCCCGGGCGAGACCAAGCTGGAGGTGGACCGCCGCCGCGCGCGCGAGCGCATCGCCCGGCTGAAGAAGGACCTGGAGGAGGTGCGCAAGCGCCGGGGCCAGACCCGCGAGCGCCGCGCCAAGGCCGGGCTGCCCGTGGTCTCCCTGGTGGGCTACACCAACGCGGGCAAGTCCACCCTGCTGAACACCCTGACCCGCTCCGAGGTCATCGCCGAGGACAAGCTCTTCGCCACCCTCGACCCCTCCACGCGGCGCATGCGCTTCCCCGAGGAGCGGGAGGTCATCCTCTCCGACACCGTGGGCTTCATCCGCAGGCTGCCGCCGGACCTCAAGGAGGCCTTCCAGGCCACCCTGGAGGAGCTGGACGCCGCCGACGTGCTCGTGCTGGTGGCCGATGCCTCGCACCCCGAGATGGACGAGCAGATCGAGGCCGTGGAGCGCATCCTCGGGGATATGGACATGGGCGAGGTGCCGCGCATCCTGGCGCTCAACAAGTGGGATCGCCTGGATGAGGAGCGCCGCGAGGAGCTGCGAAACAGCCACCCGGGCGCGGTGTGCATCTGCGCCACGGACCGCGCGACCCTGGAGCCGCTGGTGGGGGCGGTGCTGGAAAAACTCTCCTGCCTGGAAGCGCCAGACGCGACGGCCTGCTAGCTGACTGTAGAAAAACTCATTTTCGCAGGCCGTTCAAACAGTGTGCGCTGCATGGAAGTGAAAAAATCCAGGACGCGCAGTGTATTGCGCATGCATGAGCGGTCTGGATTTTTTCGCTGACGCAGCAGATTGCACTTTTTCAACAGCCTGCTAGGGGTTCCCCCGGTCGCAGCCCTCGCAGCCCTCCCGGGAGCACAGCCCCCCGATCTCCCTTCCGTCCCAGCTCTTGCGGCATTCGATGGGCTCCACGTGGATGGTCACGTGCGTGCCCGGCAGGGCGGCCCCGATGGCCGTCTCGATGGCCTCGGCGATGTCGTGCGATTGCTTCACGGTCATGGCCCCGGGCAGCAGCAGGTGGAAGTCCGCGAAGCGGGCCGACCCGGCCTTGCGCGTACGCAGGCCGTGGTATTCCGCGTCCGGCCCGGCGTTCTCGCGTATGGCCGTCTCGATGGCGGCGAGCTCAGCCTCGGGCAGGGCCTTGTCCATGAGCCCCTCGGCCGAGCGGCGGATGAGCCCCATGCCGGTCTTCACGATGTTCAGCGCCATGAGCGCGGCGATGATGGGGTCGAGCACCTGCCAGGAGGGCGGGGCGAAGAGCAGCACCGAGAGCCCGAGCACCAGCCCGGCCGAGGTCCAGACGTCCGTGAGCAGGTGGCGGGCGTCGGCCTCCAGGGTGATGGAGTCGAAGCGCTTGGCCGCGCGGAGCATGGAAGCGGCCGTGAGGCCGTTGATGGCCGAGGCCACCAGGGCCACGAGGATGCCCCAGCCCAGGTGGGTGATGGGCTGCGGATGGGCGAAGCGGTCCAGCGCTGCCCAGACGATGCCCCCGGCGGCGGCGATGATGAGCACGCCCTCCGCGCCCGAGGAGAAATATTCGGCCTTGGAGTGGCCGTAGGAGTGCTGGCGGTCCGCCGGGCGCAGGGCGATGGTCAGGGCCGTGAGCGCCAGGATGCCCGCCACGAGGTTCACGAGGCCCTCGGCGGCGTCCGAGAGCAGGCCCACGGAGCCCGTGAGCATCCAGGCCGAGAACTTGAGCGCCAGGGTGGCGAGGCTCGCGGCGATGGAATAGGTGGCGTAGATGCGCGGATTGCCCTGCGGCGTGTTTGGCGGGCCGTTTTGCGGGGCTGATCGCGGCGGGCCCGGGGGCGTGTTCGTGGCGTGCATGAGGGGAGTATAGCAGCCCGGAGCGAAAAGGCCATGCCTGAGGCTGAAATTCACCTCCGGGGCCTTCCCGGCCTGGGGGCCTGCGCGGCCTGGGGGTCCTACACGAACTGGGGGGTCCTGCGCGGACGGCGGGCCTTCCCGGCCTGGGGTCCCTCCCGGCCTGGGGCCTGCGCGGGCTCTGGCGCGGACGGCGATGAGATGTGGTTCCGGGGCGGATGACACGACACGGCCTCGCGTCAGCAGGGAGTTCCGCACGCTCGCCAAAGGGGCGCTCAAAAGGGGTGGGATGCGCGGCGCAAGGGGGTTTCGGGCCCGAAGTGGACTCTTCTGTCCACGAGGGACCGTAACACCCGAAGCATACCAATGGCATAAGATCTTCTACGGCTCGAAGACTCGCCTAGAATTCACTTAACAAAGCAGCCCCTTCTTTTCAGCGTCCCTTTTCAGCGCCCCTTTCGCCAGGAGTTTTCCTGCCCCTGGTAGAGCCGGGAAATATTCTCCCTGTGCCGCCAGAAGAGCAGTACCGCCACCGCAAGCCCCAGCGGAACGAGCGACCAGGACCCCGAGAGGAGCAGCAGCACGGGCATGGCCAGGGCCAGCGTCAGCGAGCCGAGGGAGACGTACCCCGATGCGGCGATGACCGCCACGGTGAGCACCACGCCGATGAGCGCGGCCATGGGCGAGAGCGCCAGGAACACGCCCACGGTGGTGGCCACGCCCTTGCCGCCCTTGAAGCCCAGGAACGGTGAGAACACGTGCCCCAGCAGGGCCGCCATGGCCACGATGGTGAGGAAGGGGGCGCAGGGGTTGAAGTCGCCCGCCATGACCACGGGCGCGTAGCCCTTGAGCACGTCCAGCGCCAGCGCCGTGACGCCCCAGCCGAACCCGCAGGTGCGGGCCACGTTGGTGGCCCCGGTGTTCCCGGAGCCGTGCTCGCGCACGTCCACCCCGCCCACGAGGCGGCCGATGATCAGGCCGAAGGGGATGGAGCCGAGGAAATATGCCAGCAGCGGCCAGAACAACCAGTACATGCGCGTCTCCTTGGGGGCTGTCTGCGGGGCAACATAGCGGCTTTGCACGGGCTTGAAAAGCCCCGCCCGCTCACATCTCCAGCGCCTCGGCCACCTTCAGCTCGTTGGTCAGGGCGTCCACCCGCCCGAGCCGCAGCTCGAAGCGCTGGCCGGGGTAGAGCTTCTCGCCCAGCATGCGGCGCGGCACGCGCAGGGTGATCTGCAGCGAGGGCACGGCCAGGGTGGGGAATTGCCCGCCTTCCTCCAGGGCCACGGCCTCCAGCGGGGTCTTGCGGTTCACGGCGAGGTGCGCGAGCTTCCAGTAGCGCGGGCGGAAGCGCTGCACCTGGCCCACGGCCCCGAGCCGCGAGGAGAGCGCGGGCGCGAGGCGCTCCAGCTCCTCAAGGGTGAAGCGCGGCGCGCCCGTCTCTATCCAGCTCTGGAACTGGGCGCAGTTCACGAGGTCTGTGTAGCGGCGGATGGGCGAGGTGACGGGCGCGTACGCGTCCACGGCCAGGGCCGCGTGGGGCCGGGGTTTGACTTCGAGGATGGCCGGGGCCAGCAGCTTGACCACCCGGAACACGTCCTCCGGCGAGGAGAACACGCCCTTGGCCTCCGAGGGCAGGGCGATGGCCTGGGTGCGGTGCAGCAGCGGCAGGCCGCGCTCTCGCGCCCAGCCCGCCAGCCCGGCCGTGGCTAGGATCATGAACTCGCTCACCAGCAGGGAGGCGCGCGGGGTGGCGGGTTTTTCCACTATGGCCGTGACCGTCCGTCCGTCCGGGCCTTCGGAGAGTTCCACGTCGATATCGGGCCGCTCGATGACCGAGGCCCCGCGCGCGAGCCTGCGGGCGAAGAGCTTCCCGGCCAGCTCGTACGCGGGAACGACTTGCCCGGCCAGGGCGGCGTTCTCCGGCGCGCCGGGCGCGTCGAGCACCTCCTCGGCGCGGTCGAAGGTGGTGTTCTCCGCCACCTGGACCCAGGAGAGGCTGGGTTCGACGGAAAGGGCGTTGCCGTCCGCGTCGAGCCGGAATTCGGCCACGAGCGCCGGGCGCGCCTGGCCCTCCAGCAGGCTGAAAAGGTTTACGCCCAGGGCCTCGGGGAGCATGTGGCTCGTGCCCTCGGGCAGGTAGAGGCTCGTTGCTCGGTGGAGCACGGCGAGGTCGAGCCTGGAGCCGAACTCCCAGGCCAGGGTGGGCCGGGCCAGGGCTAGGCGCAGCCGGTAGCCGTCGCCCTCGCGTTCGATGTGGAAGGCGTCGTCGATGTCCCTGGTGGACGCGCCGTCGATGGAAACATAGGGCGTGGGCTCCGGCGCGTTATCCGGCAGCGCGGCCAGCCGCTCGAAGTCCGCCCGCATGGCCGCGATCTCGCCCTCGTGCTCCGGGGTCCAGTCCGCGTCGTCAAAGGCATAGCCCGCCTGGTCGAGCAGGTGGTTGTGGTGCTCGGAGACGATGCCCCAGGCCTTGGCCAGCTTGAGGGCGAGGTGGGGGTCGTCGGGCAGGCCCTTGGTGCAGGCTGCCCAGATGCGGTTCTGGTCCTCGTCGCCCCCCCCGCCGATCTGCGCGCGCAGCAGCGCGGCGAGGCCCTCGCGCTGGTCGGGGTCGAGCTTGTGGGGGTCGGGCTTGTCGGCGTAGGGTTTGGGGCCGCGGTGGTTCCAGAGCTCGCGGAACAGGTCCATGCCCGCGGAGACCACGCGCTCCCGGGCCTTTTCCCTGGCCTGGCGCTCCAGGCGCGCCTCCACGGTCTGCGCGTCGTAGATTTCGAACTGCGGCGGCCGGAACTTGAAGTGCGTCTTGGCCGTGAGCAGCGCGCGGCCCATGGCGGCCGTCTCGTCCGGGCCGGGGGCGTCCCAGACGAGCCCGGCGAACCACTCCACCCCGGCGCTCGGCACCTCCCCCTGGGCCAGCTCCCAAACCTCCATCACGTCCATGGACGCCTGCAATTCCCCGCGCCGGGCGTGGTGCTCGTTCAGGGCGTCGAGCATCTCCTGGCGGGAGGCGGCGGGGTCGAGCCTCGGGCCCGTCCAGGGCAGCAGGCGCGGCTCCGGCAGCTTGACCTCCCGCTTGGTGATGGTCAGCAGGCGGCAGCGGCCCGAGGCGTTCTCCAGCACCCAGGCGAGCTGGGGCTGGTCGCCCTGCATGAACTCCACGAGGCAGCCGGGAGGGATGGTGGGGGTGAGGAGGGTGGGTTTTGCCATTCCTTATGCTCTGGGGCCGCTGAAAAACGGCGATCCGCTTCGTTGAGTGAATTGTCGGCGAGCGCCGCGAGCCTTACAAGAGCTTACGCCCCAGGTGTGCCGCAACACGGCCGACCCCTCGCGCACATCAGCGCGCGCATCGGCCACGGCCATGCCATGTGCGCCGGGGGGGCCGCCCTGTTCGAGCGGCCTCCATGCGCTGGCCGGGCATCCTGCTAGTGCTTGAACGACCTCTGCCCCGTGAACACCATGGCCACCTGCGGGGTCGCCTCGTTCACGGCCTGGATGATCTCATGGTCGCGGATGGAGCCGCCCGGCTGGGCGATGGCCGCGATGCCCTGCTCCACCAGGGCGTCCACCCCGTCGCGGAAGGGGAAGAAACCGTCGGACACGGCCACGGAGCCCAGGAGCCCTCCCTTGGCCTCGTCCGTGCGGGCCGCGATGTCCGCCAGGCGCTTCGCGGCCTCGGGGTCGGTCTTGGCCGCGAGCTGGAGCTCGAAGAGGCTCTTGCCCGCCTCCTCGAAGCAGATGAGATCCGCGTACTTGGTGTAGGCCTTGGAGATGGCCAGCTGCACGCAGCCCACGCGGTCCTGCTCGCCGGTGCCGATGGCCGTGGTCACGCCGTTCTTGACGCAGAGCACGGAGTTGGACGTGACGCCCGCCTCCACGGCCCAGGCGAAGAGCAGGTCGTCCGCCTCCTGGGCGGAGGGGGTGCGGGCGGTGTATGCCGAGCCGTCCTTCTCCGCGCTGGCGGGCAGGAAGTCCCCGCGCTCCAGGATGCGGTTGCGGAAGGAGAACTGGAGCACCATGCCGCCGTCGGTGAGGCTCTTGACGTCCAGGAACGGCTGCGGGGCCAGCTCGGCCAGCCTGGCGATGCCCGGGATCATGAGGATGCGCAGGTTCTTTTTCTTCTTCAGCTCGGCCAGGGCGTCGGCGTCATACGCCGGGGCGGCCACCACCTCGAAGTACGCGGCGTTGATGACCTGGGCGCAGGCGAGGTCCACGGGGCGGTTCAGCACGATGGCCCCGCCGAAGGCCGCGATGCGGTCCGCGTTGAAGGCGCGCTTCAGCGCAGTGGCGATGCCCGCCTCGTCCCAGGCCGCGCCGCAGGGGTTGTTGTGCTTGAGGATCACGGCGGCGGGCTTGGCCGAAAGATACTGGAGAATGTTCAGGCCGTTGTCCACGTCCGTGAGGTTGGTCTTGCCCGGGTGCTTGCCCGCCTGGAGCATGTGCTCCTCGTCCAGGGCGGAAACCAGGCGCATGCCCGCCCCCCGGAAGGCCACGCCGTCCACCACGAGCTCGCCCTCCACGGGCTCGAAGAGCGCGGCGGGCTGGTCGGGGTTCTCGCCGTAGCGCAGCCCCTTCTCCTGGCCGTCGATGGTCCAGGTGCGTTTGCGGTAGACCATCTTCCGGCCGCCCAGTTCGATGGTCATGGTCTCCGGGAACGGATCTTCCAAAATGGTATGGTACATTTTCTTCAGGTCGCTCATGGCGTTTCTCCTCAAGGCTTGGGCTGGTGTGCGCGGGAAGTGGGGTTATAGGCCATCGCGCCGCGAATGAAAAGGGCGGGTCTTGCCCGCGTCCCGGCCAGCGCATGGCCCGGGTTCATTCTCCCAGCGCGGCCTCGAATTCGCCCCAGACGCGCCCGGTGTCGTAGCGCATGGCGTTGGCCCGGCCAGCCTGGCCCAGGCGCTCGCGCAGGGCCGGGTCCGAGGCGAGGCGCGAGAGCTTTTCGGCCAGGTCCGTGGCGCTGCCGGGCTCGGCGAGCAGGCCCGTCTCCCCGTCGCGCACCACCTCGGGGTTGGACGAAACCCGGAACGCGGCCACGGGCCTGCCGCAGCGCCCGGCCTCCACGAGCACGTAGCCGAAGCCCTCGAAGTGCGAGGGCAGGGCGAGCACGTCTATGGAGGCGTAAAACGACTTGATGTCTTCCACGAAGCCGAGGAAGGCGACCTGCCCCGCCACGCCGAGCCCGGCGGCCCGCTCCCGCAGGGCAGGCTCCAGCTCGCCCCCGCCCGCCAGGGCCAGGCGCACGGGCAGCCCGCGCCCGCGCAGCAGGGCGAAGGCCTCCAGCAGCAGCGGCAGCCCCTTCTGGGCCGTGAGCCGCGCGGCGCAGCCGATGACCACCTCGCCCTCGCCGCCCAGGGCCATGGGCGTCACGGGCCGGGCGTCGAACTCCGCCATGTCCAGCCCGTTGGGCACCACGCTGGTACGCTCCAGGGGGATGAGGCCGGGATTCTCCGCCAGCACGGAGCGGCGCGTGGCCTCGGTGTTGCAGATCAGCCTGGTGATCACCGAGCCGTAGAGCCAGCGGTTCAGCGCGGTGTTCTTCACCGGGATGTCGATGCCCCGGCGGAAGACGATGCGCCGGACCCCGGCCAGACGCGCGGCGAGCCCTGCGGCCTTGAGGTCGCGCGGCAGGCACATGACCACGGTGTCCGTGCGTTGCGCCCGGAAGAACGCAGCCAGGGAGGAGAGGGCCAGGGGGTTCAGGAAGCTGAGCTGCCCCAGGGGCCGGCGCTGCGTGGTGATGCCCGGCTCGCCCTCCAGGCGGCGGGAGAGCTCGGAGAGCGGGTGGACCACCGCGCTCACGGCGTGGCCGTGCTCGCGCGCCAGCAGGGCGTGCTGGAGGGCCCAGCGCTCGCCGCCCCCCCAGGGCACGTTGGTATTGACGAAGCAGATGCGCATGCCCGGCGAGCATGCCAGACTTGGGGCCCGTGGTCGAGAGGGTGCCGGGAGGGCGTTCATCGGCCGGGGAGGGCTGAAGGGCGCGGGAGAGACGGCGCGCGCTTTACCCCGGGGCGGGAATGTGCCATGGAAGGCCCAACAGCCGTTTCGAGGTGAACGCATGCCCGAGAGCTACATGGAAAAGGCGCTGCTCAAGATCGCCCGCCAACTCAACGCCTTTGACGAGGCGAGCCTGACGAGCCTCTGGGAGCGCTACGCGGACAAGGTCCAGCGCTTCGAGCCCACCAAGCGTTGGGAGGAGGCCGCGCTCATGCTCGCCATCATCCAGGGCATGCGCATGAAGAACCAGCTCTTCAACCACCACTGGGCGCAGTCGCGCCGCCCGGACGAGCCCCTGCCGGACTTCGACTTCGCCGGGCTCAGCGCGCCGGAGCGCCGCCCCCACGAAGAGGACGCCCCCTCAGCCCCCGAAGGCGGGGAGGGCAAGCCGAAGCGGGGCAAGCTCCTTGAGCTCAAGCCCAGGAAATGACGTCCAGCCCTTGAGCACGTAGTACCACAGCCGCACCCGGTTCACGTATTCCACCCCCTCGCTGCCGCGCGTGTAGCCGTAGGCCGCGTCCTTCCAGTAGTCCCGCTTCTCCAGCAGCAGCAGCGCGTTCTTGACGTTGCGCCAGGAGCGCGGGTCCTGCCCTTGGCGGCGCGCCAGGAGCATGGCGTCGAACAGGTGGCCGATGCCCTGGTTGTAGGACGCCAGGGTCAGGAACCAGTGGTTCCAGTGCGTGAGGCCCAGGGGCTCCAGCCGCAGCCAGATGCGCTTCAGGTAGCGCGCGCCGTGGTGGATGGACTGGTACGGGTCCGTGCGGTCCGCCACGCCGAAGCGCTCGGCCGTCTCTCTGGTGAGCTGCATGAGCCCCTGCACGCCCGTGTGGCTCACGGCCTCGGGGTCGAAGGCGGATTCCTGATAGATGACGGCCACCAGCAGCAGGGGGTCCAGGTCCCAGCGGCGGGCCGCGCGCAGGATGGCCTCGCGGTATTCTGGCAGCCGCAGGCGCAGCACCCGGCGCAGGTGGGCCACCTGCCCGGCGGTTTCCTCTGCGGGCAGGAAGCCGGTGTAGCGCTCCTGGAGGTCGGCCAGGGTGCCGGAGAGGCGGATGCGCCGGAAGAAGGCGCGCATGCGCTTGTCGAGCATGTGCACGTCCGTGCGCCAGAACCAGCGCCGCTCCACGGGCTGCTCCAGGGTGGCGGCCGTGCGGATGCGTGGAAAGAGCGGAGCCAGCAGGCGGTAGTTGGAGGGGTCGGCCAGGAGGTAGGGCCGGGTGGACTGTTCGTTCTCCTCGGCGAGCACCTGCTTGAGGCTCATGGACGGCAGGAGCTCGTAGGCCGTGCGGCAGTCCCGCTCCCAGCCGTGGGCCTTGAGCGAGGCCACGAGCTGCGGCGCGGGCGGCAGGGTCACGGCGTTGTTGCAGACGTCGGGCCGCAGGAGGTCCAGGGGGCGGCGCTGGTGGCTGAGCAGCAGGGGGTGGTGGCTCTCGTAGGCGGGCCCGGCGCGCACGCGCCTCTTGGCCGCTTCCTCTCCGGCCGCTTCCTCTCCGGCCATGTCCGCAGGCCAGCCAGAGGCCACCATGACCTGGGCGCGGCCCTCCAGCAGCGCCTGCCAGGCCTCCTCGGGGGTGCGCACCTTGAGCCAGCGCACGGCCAGGCCGTAGCGCGCGCAGAAGCGCTCGGCCAGGTCGCGTTCCAGGCCCCGGCCGTAGGGCGAGATGGTGGAAAAGACGCGCTCCGTGTCCGGGGCCACGAAGGTGACGGCGAACCGGGGCAGGGGATGCGCACGGAAGAACCAGACAAGCCCGGAACCGAGGACGAGCAACAGCAGCGAAGCCGCCGCAACCCGCGCCAGGCGCGAATCGCGCGCACCCTCGCCCTCCCGGCCGCGAGCCGATTCCGTGGCCTGGCTGGTTGACATGCGTGCGTTCCTCTTTTACGCAAAAATGCCCTTGGCTGCGAAAGCCGGGCGCGGAGCTATCCGTACACAAGGAGACCCGAATGTCAAACGTCGTGGTTTTCGGCTCCCAATGGGGAGACGAAGGCAAAGGTAAGATCGTGGACATGCTGGCGGAGAACGCCTCGGCCATCGTCCGCTTCCAGGGTGGGAACAACGCCGGGCACACGCTGGTGGTGCACGGCGAGCAGGAGATCCTGCACCTCATTCCCTCCGGCATCCTGCATCCCGGCAAGAAATGCGTCATCGGCAACGGCGTGGTGCTCGACCCCGAGGTCTTCCTGGCCGAGGTGGACAAGCTCGCCGCCAAGGGGCTGGACGTCTCGCCCGGGCGGCTGGTGGTCAGCAAGAAGACCCACGTGATCATGGAGTATCATCGGCTCATGGACGGCTGCCGCGAGGCGGCCAAGAGCCCGGAGGCCAAGATAGGCACCACGGGGCGCGGCATCGGCCCCTGCTACGAGGACAAGGCCCACCGTTGCGGCATC
>JBFWJM010000045.1:0-14863 GCA_050253205.1 Desulfovibrionaceae bacterium | reverse complement strand
TTATCCAGCGTGCCCACAGAATGAATGAAAGGACTCTTGCCGTCATGATCCTGTTTGGCCTGATGTCGACTCGCCCCGATTTGGGTGATGCACTTGAGGGCCGCCATGATCTGGTTGTTCAAACTTCCGCGCATTGCACGTCCTTATTATGCCAACAGTTTAGAGAATCGCTCTTTTTGCATGGTTGCGTACCCATGGTTCGCACGATTGCGACCGTGCCGATCGTCCGTTTCTGACGCGCTTGTCCGCACGCGCTGGGGAACGACTCCCCGAGGGACCAGGCCATTGAGAAGGATACAGTGCCGAGCGTCATAGCCCTGGTGAGCGCACCGCGCGGCAAGGGTTTCCTCCGCAGAGGAAGTGGGATTGGGGTATGTCATTTCCTTCGACCCTATCGAAGGTCGGCCCGAGTACAAGAGCCCCGGAAGACAAATCTGTTTTCATCACGGCATAATGTGGATGACGATCGTTGAAAAACAATGCAATAGCGGTGTGTTGCGCAGTAGAATGTTTACACGAATATTTACTAGGTTTGATGATGATGATGAAAATTGCTCGAGCATTATTCAGGACTCCGGACAGCAGGAGCTAGACTGTCCTGCCTTTCGTGAAAGCATCAAAAAGGCCCGGTTGTGTTGACCGGGCCTTTTGAGAGGGACGATTTGGGTAAGAGTGAAACGCTGCTAGCTGGCAGGTTTTTCGCGATAGAGCTGAATGATTTTGGCGTTTCGGGGTGCCAGCGCATTTTCAAGCGCCATGGCCGCCTTGGACTTGTTTTCGTCCAAGGCGTGTGTGTAGCGTTCGAGCATCTGCAGGGTGGACCAGCCGAAGATGGTCTGAATAGTGCGCGGGTCTACGCCTGCACCGAGCATGAGGCTGGCGGCGGTGTGGCGAAGGGAATGGAAGACGATGCGGTCGCGGCGGTCATCGTGGCCCTCGTTGAGGCCGATGTCATCCACGGCTTGTCGAAAGGCCCACGGTGTTTCCGTCCAAGGCTCTCCTATCTGGTTCACGAAGACATGTTCACGCGGCTGCCCCTGCGGCTTGGATTTGAGCATGTCCAGCAGTGGGCGGGCGATCTTCAGGTTGCGGACCTCACCGGTCTTGGTGTGTAGCAGGGCCAGTTGCTCATTCTCCAGATCGACATTGGCCCACTTGAGGCTCACGAGTTCTCCGAGGCGCGCACCGGTATAGAGGGCGGCCAAGGTCAGCTCCCATGCCATGGGATCACGTTTCTTGGTGGCGTCGAGCAGTTTGTTGGCTTCCTGGTTGGACAGGAAGCGGGTGCGCGCGTTTTTGATTTTGCCCACGCTTACAGCATAGGTCGGGCTTTCCTTTTCAAGGAGACCTCGCTTGCGGGCGTGATTCCAGACGAGGCGAAAAACGGACAAGGAAAGTTGGGCCGTGCGCGGTGCACGTCCGGCCTCAAGTATGGCGCATTTGACCGATTCGAGGTCGGCGGGGGTGATGTCCCGCATGGGCTTGCCGCCCACGCGTGGGCCAAGCCAGTTGCGCACGTGCTGGCATTCGGACTTGATGGTGCACTCCTTCTTGCGGAGCCTGGCTTCAGGGAGGTAGTGATCATGGAAATAGGTGATGAAGTCGACGTCGCGCCGTCTGCGTTCCTCGGCGGCTTCATGCTTGCGGATCGACTCTTCCCTTGGCGTGGCAGGTCCCTCGGCCTGCTTGAGGTTGCCGATGAACTCTTGGCGTTTGAGGTACGCTTTTTCTTCGCTCCAGCCTTCGGTTTCCCAGCCGAGCACGGCTTCGTAACGTTTCTTGTGCACCGAGTAGCGGACGCCGAAACAACGGTCGAACCGGATGCCGTGCTTTCGGGTCTCATGCTTGTACCACCTGACGCCCGAAAACTTGCTGGAGCTGATCCATTTAGGTTGTGCCATTTTCACCTCTGAATTTCCCACCACTTTCCCACCACTTTTGCGTAAAAGTGGTGGGAAATCATGTGATGATATGTGAAGATAGCCTAACATCAATTAATAGATTTTGTAAACTATTTCGTTTTGTTGGTGATGAAATGGGACGATAAATGAAAGTTGCGATAAGGGCCTCAAAATCCGCCGGGGGCAACCCCTTGAGAGTTCGAGTCTCTCCCTCGGTACCAGAATGAATTGAAGCCCTTGCGAGCAGTGACTGTGCGCTGCTTGCAAGGGCTTTTGTTTGCCGAAAGCCAGGTGCCGAGTAGCCTAGCGCATTTTCCTCTTGCGCAGGTATTCTATGGCCCAGGAATCGACCCCCTCGAACAACGGTTTGAGTTTCCGACCCATTTCCGTCAGCGAATAGTCCACCGCAGGGGGGATGCCCGGGTGCTCTTCCCGGTGCACGATGTCGTATTTTTCCAGGTTTCGGAGCTGCTGGGTCAGCATCTTTTGCGTCACCCTGGGCATGAGCCTTTTGAGCTCGCCAAAACGCCTGCTCTCCACCTCGAACAGGTGCCAGATGATCAGAGGGACCCACTTGCCGGAGAGAATTTCAAACGCAACCTCCAGTTCGTGCGTGTAGCTGTTGCAGCTCACCTTGTTGGTCCTGTCTTCGGGCATGAGCCGGAATCTCCTTGCTTATCGCGTTTCGCGGTCCTTCTTGAGGGCTCATTTTGACCCCATTTCACGACAAGAACAATGTTTTTGGGTCCCGAGTGCCGCATTTTGTTGCGGGCGTTCCTGGAAGTTCATGTTTCTGTTGTATTGATGGTGCGAATGCAATTCGTAAACTTTACGGTGAATCGTGTTGTTGTTTGATGGGCACCTTTTTGAAACTGACCACCATTCGTAAACTACGGCCCCTAAAAGTGCGTACTTTACAGGAAAAACAAAATACTGTTTAAGAGCCATCCAGCGCATCGCTGGTTGTTTAATTGCCCGGACAGTTCGGCGTACCTAAGATGTACACATCGCCCAGGCGTAATAAAAGGAGTACGATGATGGCAAGGTTTACCATCCCCCGAGAAGTGTATTTCGGCGAGGGAACCATAGCGGAGCTGAAGAACCTGAGGGGCTCCAAGGCAGTGATCGTGATCAGCGGCGGTTCCGCCAAGCGCAACGGCTTCCTCGACAGGATCGACGGCGCGCTCAAGGAAGCCGGAATGCAGACGAGGCTCATCGAGGGCGTTGAGGCCGATCCCTCCGTGGCAACGGTCATGAAGGGCGTTGCGGTCATGGACGAGTTCCAGCCCGACTGGATCGTGGGCGTTGGGGGCGGTTCCCCCATCGACGCCGCCAAGGCCATGTGGATCTTCTACGAGAACCCCGAGTTCACCTTCGAGGAGGCGGCCAAGCCCTTCAACCTTCCGGAGCTGCGCAAGAAGGCGCGTTTCGTGGCCGTGCCCACGACCAGCGGCACCGGCACGGAGGTGACGTCCTTCTCCGTCATCACCAACGAAAAGAACGGTATCAAGTATCCCATTGCCGACTTCAACATCACTCCTGATGTTGCCGTGGTGGATACGGATCTCGCGCAGACCATGCCCGCCGAGCTGGTCGCCCATACGGGCATGGATGCGCTGACCCACGACCTGGAGGCCTATGTCTCCACCATGGCCAACGAGCTGACGGACTGCCTGGCCATGAAATCCATGGAGATGCTCCGCGACCATCTGACGGCGTCCTTCCGGGGCGACGTGCAGTCCCGCGCCAAGATCCACATCGCCCAGTGCCTGGCGGGCATGTCCTTCTCCAACGCCATCCTGGGCATTGTGCACAGCATGGCCCACAAGACCGGGAAAACATTCGACATCCCCCACGGCTGCGCGAATTCCATCTACCTCCCCAAGGTCATCCGGTTCAATGCGGAGGCTGCGGGAGAAAAGTATGCGGACGTGGCCAGGAGGCTCGGCCTGAGCGGCAGCACCACGGAGGAACTGGTCGATTCTCTCGTCCGGTTCGTGGAAGGTCTGGGCGCGGAACTGGGCATCCCCGCCACGCTCAGGGAGTTCGGCGTGCCCGAGGACAGCTTCCTGCAGAACCTCGACATGATCTCCGAGGGCGCCGTCGGCGACCCCTGCACCGGCACCAACCCTCGGGAAGTCTCCGTCGCGCAGATGAAGGAACTCTTCAAATCCGCCTACTACGGCGGCTAGAAGAACGTCTTCGGCAGGCATCATATAACAAGGGCGGCCTCCTCGGGGGCCGCCCTTTCCTTTCCACGCGGTGGTGGGTCTGCTCAGCCGAGCCGCGAGGCGATCTCCTCGGCGACCTTGAGGCCGGAGAGCAGCATCCCCCCGAAGATGGGCCCCATGCGATAGGAGCCGTAGGCGGCGTTGGCGGCCATGCCCGCCACCCAGATGCCCGGGAAGACCTCGCGGGTGTTGTCCACCGTGGTGGATTCCGCCCGCTCCGCCCACATGGACTGCTCGCCGCCGATGCCGCCGCAAGGGGTGTTCAGGCGCACGCCGTTTTTGCGCACCAGGGTACGCAGCACCTCCACGTCGTGGCCGGTGGCCTCGATAACGCATTTGGCCGAAATCACCACAGGGTCCACATGCAGCCCGGCGAGCTCCACGGGCGAGGAGTTGATGACCAGGCCCGTGACGCGCTTGCCCTCCCCATCCTCGTCGCGGATGACCACATCCTCCACGCTCATGCAGTTGAAGACCTTGGCCCCGGCCAAGCAGGCCCTGGAGGCGAGGGTCACCGTTGCGGCCACCGCGTCGCAGGTGAGGTAGCCCGGTGCGTACTCTTCGAGCGGCACCCCGGCCTCCTCAAGCACATGGCGCGAGGTGTCCTGCACCACGATGGCGTTCCAGGTCATGCCCCCGCCCCACATGCCCCCGCCCAGCGAGAGCTTGCGTTCGTAGAGGGCCACGTTGAAGCCCTTCTCCGCAAGCTTCCAGGCGGCGGTCAGCCCCGAGGGCCCGCCGCCCACGATGGCCACGTCCAGCTCCACGCTATCCTGGAATTTTTTGAAGTAGGCTTGGGCGATGGCCCGGGTGATAATGGTTTCGTCGAGAGGAAGTCCCATGGCGTTCTCCTGGGTTGAGGGTGTCTCGCCGATGGGGTGCCGAGCGGCACTTTGGAACGCGACAGCGCAACCGGGCCGTACGGCCCTTGGCATTGCGCTGGTCGTGGAAAGGGAGGGGCCCGGGGCGTTGCCTCGGGGGCGGTCGATCCGCCGATCTCCGAATTCCCTACGCCGGCATGAACCGGATCAGGTTCCACGGGTTTGTTCTCAGTCTCGCGCGGGTTCACACGAACCCGCCGGACACCCCGATCGGATGGTCAGCATATAGCAGGTGCGCGAAGCCCGGGCAAGAGGCGGGCGGCGGCAGCGGTGCGCCAGCCGCAACAAGGCGGGAAGAAAGGGGAAAAATCTGACGTCCGCGGGAGTTTTTCCTTGACCAATTCCCTGCCGTGCAGTAGTGGAGGACAAACGAAAAAGCCAGCGGTATCCACGGGGATGCAACCGCCTACGGTCGGCAGCTGGCGAAGAACACCGGCGTTTGCAAGGGGCAGTGTACGCACTTTGTACACGCCCCCTTGTTTTTTCTGCGTGAATGCGCAGACTTGGGTTTACTTTTTTGGAGTTTGTCTCATGAAGAACATCTATGTGGGCAACCTGCCCTGGAGTTCTACGGAAGAGGACGTCCGCAATGCCTTTGCCGCGTACGGCGAGGTGCATGGCGTGAAGCTGGTCGAAGACCGCGAAACCGGCCGCCCGCGCGGCTTCGGTTTTGTGGAGATGGACGACCAGGGCGCGCTCGCCGCCATCGAGAGCCTGGACGGCTCCGACTTCGGCGGACGCAACATCAAAGTCAACGAAGCCCGGCCCCGCCCCCAGCGCCCCCCGCGCTGGTAGGCCGTCGGCATTCGCCGCTTGTTCGGCAACAAGGCCCGCTTCCAACGGGAGGCGGGCCTTCCGTGTCTCACCAGCCAGGAGGTTGTATGGCAAAACAGGAAGGAATCGTCGTTCAGGGAACCGTGGAGGAGGCGCTGCCCAACGCCATGTTCCGCGTGGAGCTTGAGAACGGGCACGAGGTGCTGGCCCACATTTCCGGCAAGATGCGCAAGTTCCGCATCCGCGTCATGCCGGGCGACTCGGTCACCGTCGAACTCTCGCCCTACGACCTCACCCGGGGTCGTATCACCTTCCGGCCCAGGTAGCCCGGGCCTCCCCCCTCCCGCAGAGCCCCCCGCGCCGTCTTCCCCCTCCGCGTCATGGCCGCCGTTCCGGCGGCCCCGGGTCTTGAGGCGCGTCCGGCGTCCGGGAGATTTCCGCCCCGCCGCGCACCGAGAGTTCCCTTGAGGGCTGCCATGAGGGTTTCCATTCGGCGCTATTGCGTGTACAGGAAGCCGGAATCGAGGGGGTGACCATGCTCTTTACGCTCGCAGGATGGATCGAACGGCTTTTTCTGCCCATTGCCGTGGGCTGCTCCGCCCTGGCGCTGGCCGCCCCGCCGCTGTTCACCTGGATCGCCCCGCACATCGCCCTGGGCCTGGGCATCATCATGTTCGGCATGGGCCTGACGCTGGACTTCGGCGCGTTCGCCCGGGTGCTGCCGCGCTGGCCCCTGGTGGCGGCCGGGGCCGCCCTGCAATACACGGTCATGCCCCTGGCCGCGCTGGGGGTGGCCCGGCTCTTCGGCCTCGGGCCCGAGGCGGCCCTGGGGCTCGCGCTGGTGGGGGCGTGCCCGGGCGGCACGGCCTCCAACGTCATCACCTACCTCGCCCGGGGCAACGTGGCCCTCTCCGTGACCATGACCATCGTCTCCACGGCCCTGGCCCCGATCCTCACCCCGGCCATCGTCTACCTGCTGCACCAGCAGCACATCGACATCGACTTCTGGGCCATGGCCCGCTCGGTGTTCTGGATCGTGGTCTTCCCGCTGGTGGATGGCCTCGTGCTGCGCAGGCTTTTTCTCAAGCGGCTCACCGCCGTGGTGCGGATATTCCCGGCCGTGTCCATCGTGACCATCTCGCTGGTCATCGCCTGCGTGGTGGGGCTCAACCAGTGCACCATCCTGGCCCGGCCGTGGATGATCCTCGCGGCCGTGACCCTGCACAGCCTGGCGGGCTTCGGCGCGGGGTGGTGCGCGGGCAGGCTCCTCTCCAAGGACAAGGCCGACGCCGTGGCCCTCTCGGTGGAGGTGGGCATGCAGAATTCGGGGCTCGGCGTGGCCCTGGCGCACCAGTTCTTCACGGCGGCGGCGGCCCTGCCGGGCGCGCTCTTCAGCCTGATGCAGAACCTGCTGGGCGTCAGTCTCGCGCGGGTCTGGACCTCGAACGCCGGGCCCGGCGGTTCGGGCGCCGCGCGGGAGCCCCGGCGTTGACCCCCCGCCCGCTCACGGGTACAAGCAAAGCCACATGCGAAACACCATTGCCCTGAAGGTCCGCCTGGAGCGGGACAAGGAAAAGCCCGGCGAGGCGTACCTCGACTTCCTGCTCACCGTGGACGGCGAGTATCTGCACGAGGAGACCCACTGGGTGGACCCCGTGGACCTGGTCATGAGCGTGGGCATGAGCGGGGAGCACTACATCTTCACCTGCTCCTGCGGCGATCCTTCCTGCGTGGGCATCGACGAGGGCGTGCATGTGACGCACACGGAGCGCGAGGTCCGCTGGCGCGTGCGCAACCCGCTGGCCTTCACCCCCGAGGAGCCCCTGCCGGACTGGACCCACTACGACGAATACGCCTTCGACCGCCACCAGTACGCGGAGGCCATCCGCGCGGGGCTCGCCTCGGCCAAGGGTTTTGCCCGGGCCTGGCGCGGGCCGGGGGAGCTCTGGGTCGGGCCCGACCTCGACCCCGACGAGCTCCACGCCCTGGAGGTGCCCGAGACCTTCGGCCACGGCATGCTGGAAGAGGACGGCGAGGTCATCCAATAGGACTGCGGGCCAGCTCCAGCAGCAGCCCTTCCGTCCGTTCCACCATCCGCTCCAGCCCGAAGCGCCTCTCCACCCTCTCCCGGCAGGCCCGGCCAAGAGCCGCGCCCTCGCGCTCCGCGCGTTCCAGCATGGCCAGCAGGGCTTCCGCCAGGGCCGCATGGTCGCCAGGGGGCACCGCCAGCCCCAGTTCGCCTACCACCCGGGCCGCGTCGCCCACGTTCGTCGTCACGCAGGGCGTGCCGCAGGCCATGGCCTCGCCGAGCACGTTGGGAAACCCTTCGCCAAAGGCCGAGGAGAGGCAGCAGAGGTCCAGCGCGGCGTAGACGCCGGGCATGTCGTTCCTCGGCCCGGCCCAGAGCAGGCGCTCCGCGAGGCCCAGGTCCGCGCCGAGGCGGCGCAGTTCGGCGGCGTAGCCCTCCGGCCCGCCGCCGACGCAGACGAAGCGCGCGCCGGGCCGCGAGGCCGAGACCAGGGCCGCCGCCCGCAGGAAGGCGGGGTGGTCTTTCATGGGGTCGAGCCGGGCGGGCAGCCCGATGAGCGGCACGCCCTCGGGCACCTTCCACTCCGTGCGCAGGCGGGCCCGGGCGGACTCGTCGAAGGCGAAGCGCGCGGTGTCGATGCCGTTTTCCACGACCACGCCGCGCCCAGGGGCGAACCCGGCGCGCTCGCAGTGGGCCCGGCCCGCCTCGGAGTTGTAGACGATGCGCTCCGGGAGGCGGGAGAGGGCGGCCTCGGCCCGGAAGTGCAGCGCGTGCAGCCGGGAGAAGCGCGAGTAGTCCATGTTCGAGGCGCGCACGCCCCAGGCCACGGGCCTGCGGTGCAGGGGCCGGGTGAGGGTCAGGGCGAGGTTGGCCGTGCCGAGGTAGCCGTGGACCACCTCCGCCCCGGTGCGCCGGACGAGCCCGGCCACCCGCAGCAGGAAGCCCGGGGCATCCCACCTCCCGGCCTTGCGCAGGTCGTGCAGTTTCGGGCCGTGCGAATTCTGGCCATGCGAATTCTGGCCATGCGAATCTGGGCCGTAATCTGGGCCGCGCAGGTCCGCCTCCAGAGCTCCGCCTCCGTAGAACACGCCCACGTGGACCTCGTGCCCGCGTGCGGCGAGTCCGTTGGCCAGGGCCACGAGCTGCCGCTCGGCCCCTCCTGTCTCCAGGGAGCGGATGAGCAGCAGGATGGCCAGGGGGTGGGGGGGGGCGTGGTGGGAGGGCATGGCTGGTGTCGTCACCCGTGGTTGAAGTGGTCGCGGATGGCCTCGGCCACGGCGCGCAGGCCGTGGCGGTTGAGGTGCCCGGTGCCCGGCGGGGTGTTGAAGAAGCCTCGCGGCAGGACGCCCCGCTCATGGTACAGGCGCAGGAACGGCTTGGTCATGTCGATGAACGCCACGCCGTTCTCGGCGCAGATGGCACCGAAGCGCCGGGCCAGGTCCGCCTGATCATCCGAGAAGCCGAGCCCGCCGCCGGAAGGAGCCGGGACGGCCCCCGGACAATAGATGAAGCCCAGGAATCCGCTCGTTCTTCCGGCGAGCTCGTGCAGCAGGAAGCGCCAGCCCTGCTCCGGGTCGCCGCTCCTGGAAGGGGGCGCGGCTTCCGGGGTGGGCCCTGCGGCCAGGCGTGGGAGCAGCCGGGGCGCATGCTCGCGGAGCCTCCGATAGGCCGAGTAGAACGGGGTCAGCCTGGCGGCATGCAGCAGTCTGCCCAGGGCCAGGCCCCGGGCATTGAGCGAGAAGGTGCCGGGCTCTATGCGCCAGGGATCGGCGAGGAGCCGTGCGGCGTCGCCGCCTGTGGCGGCGGGCAACACGTCCTCCATGCCGCTGATGAGGAACAGGTGCCCCCGGACGTTGGGAAAGGCGGCCTCGAAGTGTTGCAGGGCCAGGCAGTAGTCGGCCACGCTTTGCCCGCTGCGCCCGTAGCCGATGCAGTGGTAGGGCCGCCCTCCGGTGAGGGCGTTGAAGACGAAGGAGATTTTCTCCTGGTTGGGGACCTGCAACGCCTCCACGTGGGAGTCGCACCAGAGGATGAACTTTGGGGCGGTGGATTCGGCAAGGTCGTCCTGCCCGGCGAGCAGGCCGTGGCGGCCGTAGCGCGTCTGCCCCCAGCCCTCGCTGCGCCAGCTGACCGTGGTGCCCGGGGCCGGGGCGTACCCGCCGATGAGGTCGTCGTGGGCCAGGGGCCCGGGGTTGTTGCCGAGGATGGCTCCGGCGGCCCAGACAGCCAGCAGGGCGCAGAGGGCGGAAAGGACCCAGCGCAGGGCCGCCCGTGGCCGGGAGGCCGGGGGCCTGGAGCTAGAACCTGGCATAGAGGAACGGGGTGAAGCCGTCCGTGGCGAAGACCACGGCCAGGCCGAAGAGGGTGAGCAGCAGGAAGGGCGTGCAGGCCCCGTCGCGGGGCAGGGGGTCCCACTGCGGCCGCCGGGCGTGCAGCAGGTGCGCCGCTGCTGTCAGCAGCAGGGCTGCGGGGACCACGGGGTGTATCCAGCTGATGGGTCCTGCGGCCAGGAACATGGCCGAGAGCACTTCCGCGGCCTGCCCGAAGGTTTCCGCACGGAAGAGCACCCAGCCCAGGTGCACGAAGAGCAGCGTTCCCGCCAGGGCCAGGGCCCGGGCGAGCACGCCCTCGGCAGGGCCGAAGCCGCGCCTCCAAAGCCGATGCGCCACCAGCCCGGCCCCGTGCCAGGCCCCCCAGCAGACGAAGGTCCAGCCCGCGCCGTGCCACAACCCGCACAGGAGCATGGTGAGCATCAGGTTGGCGCAGTTTCGCGGCAGGCTCACCCGGTTGCCGCCCAGGGGGATGTACAGGTAGTCCCTGAACCAGAACGAAAGGCTCATGTGCCAGCGCCGCCAGAATTCAGCCGGGGAGCGGGAGAGGTAGGGGAAGTGGAAGTTCCCGGCGAGGTCGTAGCCCAGGCAGCGGGCGCTGCCCCGGGCCATGTCCGTGTATCCGGAGAAATCAAGATAGATTTGCAGGGAGTAGGCAAGCGTCCCGGCCCAGACGGTCGCGGTGTCATACGCCTGTGCGTTGGCGAATATGGGTCCCGCGACCATGCCCAGGCGGTCTGCCAGAACCAGCTTCTTGAACAGGCCCAGGCTCAGGAGCCGGAAGCCGTCCTCCAGGTTCTCGCGGGAGATGGCGGGTGCCGTGGCGAACTGGGGCAGCAGGTCCCGGGCCCGGGTCAACGGTCCGGCCAGGATGTGCGGGAAAAAGGTGCAGTAGAGCAGGAAGGGCACCGGGTTTCGCTCGGGCCGCACGTCGCCCCGGAAAACATCCACCGCGTGGCCGATGCGCAGGAAGGTGTAGTAGGAGATGCCCAGCGGCAGCATCAGGCCGAGCCCCCCCGGATGCAGGCCGAAGGCCTCCAACAGCGAGGCTGCGGAGTCCAGGAAGAACCCGTTGTACTTGAAGAGTCCGAGCAGCCCGAGGTTCATGGTCAGGCTGACCAGCAGCAGGGGGTGCCGGGCGGCCGCCGGGCGGCGGGCCATGGCCAGGGCGAGCAGGTGGTCGGCCAGGGAGCCCGCCAGCAGGAGCGCCAGGAAGCGGACATCCCAGACCGCGTAGAACCAGCAACTGGCCCCGAGCAGGAGGAGGTTTCTCCCCCCTGGCCTCCGGCAGGCTGCCGCCAGCGCCAGAACCAGAGGGAGAAACAGGGCGAATTCCGGGCTGGACAGGGTCACTGGAGCCGCTCCCTGAAAAAGGTGAACAGAGACTGGGCCAGAAGCCCATGGCCGGTCGCGTTCAGGTGGCCCGCGCCCGGAGGGGAGTTGAAGAAGCCGCGCGCCGTCCTGCCGGTGGCATGGAAATGGTCAAGCTCTGCCTGGCTGAGGTTGAGAAAGGCCACGCCGCTCGCCTTGCAAATGGCGGCGAACGCGTCCACGTCCACCTCTGGTGCGGCGGCGGGCTCTCCGGGGAGGGACATACGCGGGAAATAGGCGAACACCAGCGGCGCTCCCGCCTGGCGCTGCAATTCGCGGACGAGGTATTCCCAGGCGGCAATAGGGGCGGCTATAGGGGCGGCAATAGGGGCAGCCTCGGCCGCAGGGCCCAGGCGCGGCAGCAGGTGCCAGTCTCTGCCCCGCAGGCGGGCGAAAAGCGAGTAGGCGAAGGCGAGCTCCGCCTTGTGGATCAGCGGGGTGAGCCGCAGGGCCGCCTCGGAAGGCGGGCACGTTTCCCCCTCCAGGCGCGGGGGGTTGGAGTGCAGGCTCGCGTGGCAGGGGCGGGCCAGGTTCGCCTGGAGGTCGTCGTCCTCGCCGAGGACGATGACGTGCGCGGCGATGCCGGGAACCACGCGCTCATATGCGGCCATGAGGGCTGGATAGTCCGCCGGGGAGAGCCCGCCGCCGCCCACGGCGAAGGCCGTGGCCGTGAGGCCGGATGCCCGCAGCAGCCCGGTGAGGGCCTGGGCGGTTTTGTGGCGGTCGTCCACCTGCAGGGCGTCCACGAACGAATCGCCCCAGATGGCGATGCGCGGGCCCGGCTCGGCCAGGATGTCCTCCACGCCGTTGATGCCGAAACGGCCGACGTGCGTCGTGGCCCAGCCTTCGGACCGATGCCGCACGAGGGTGCCCGGCCGGGGAATGTAGCGGTCCAGGCCGGGGGCGTGGGCCAGGGGCGCGACCGTATCCAGAAGCAGGGCCGAGACGACCCAGACCACGAGCAGGGCACCGAGAGCTCCCAGGCACCAGCGCTGCGGCTTCATCGCGCCTCCTCCAGCCAGGCCTGGAACATCAGCACGTTCCACAGCGGGGCGAACCAGTTGCGCTGCCCGCCAAGGTATTCCGCCCACATCCGCCGGACCTCCGCCGCATCGATGAAGCCCTGTTCCCGCAGCCGCCGTTCGTCGAGCAGGGTCTCGCACCAGTCGCGCAATTCGTGGCGCATCCAGCGGTCGACGGGCACCCCGAAGCCCATTTTGGGGCGGTCCACCAGTGCACGCGGCACATGCCTGTGCAGCACCTGGCGCAGCAGCGACTTGCCCTCGCCGTCGGCGACCTTCCAGGCGGTGGGCACGCGTGCGGCGAAGGCGACGACCCGGTGGTCGAGCAGGGGGACGCGCGCCTCCAGGGAGGCGGCCATGCTGGCCCGGTCCACCTTGGTCAGGATGTCGTCGGGCAGGTAGGCTTCCAGGTCGAGCAACCCCATGGCCTGGCAGGGGTCGAGGGCGTCGAGCTCGCGCGGAGCCCGGGTGAAGGCCGTGGGCGGCTCCGCCCCTCCCCGCACGAAGGCCTCCGGGCGCTTGTGGTGCGAGAAAAGGAAGCGGTAGAGTTCCACAAAGTCTCGCGCGCCGAGGGCTTCGATCCGCCAGTGGATTTTGGGGCCCAGGCTCCCGAGAAGCCTCCAGCACGGCTCGGGCGCGGCCCGGCCGAGCCTCGCGGCGGCCCGGCGCAGCGGCAGCGGCACCCGGCCCACGGCCTGCCAGATGCGGCTGATGAACAGGTGGCGTTCGTAGCCGAAGAACAGTTCGTCTCCGCCGTCTCCCGAAAGGGCCACGGTGACGTGCTCGCGCGTCAGCCTGGAGAGCAGCAGCGTGGGAATCTGCGAGGAGTCGCCGAAAGGCTCGTCCCAGTGGCGGGGAACGTCTGGCACCGTGTCGAGCAGGTCCCGGGGGGTCACGTAGAGTTCGGTGTGTTCCGTGCCCAGGTGCGCCGCCACGGCCTTGGCGTGGTCCGCTTCGTTGTACCCGCTTTCGTGGAAGCCGATGGAGAAGGTGCGCACCGGGGCGGTGCTCCGGGAGCGCATCAGCGCCGCGACCAGCGAAGAGTCGATGCCGCCGGAGAGGAAGGCGCCGATGGGTACGTCTGAAAGCATGCGCAGGGAGACCGCGTCTCCGAGCAGCTCTTCGAGCCTGTCGGCCGCCTCCTCCCTGGTGCAGGCCAGGGGGTGCGCCGCACCCTGGAGCATCACCTCCCGGGTGGACCACCATGTCTCCACGCGAGGGTCCGCGCCGGGCGCGTCTAGGGTCAGGATGGTTCCCGGTTCGAGCTTGAAGATGCCCCGGTGGATGCTGTACGGCGCGGGGATGTAGTTGTGCCGGAAATACAGCGCCAGGGAGTCGCGGTCCACCGGGTTGTCGAACCCCGGGAGGGCCCGCAGCGCCTTGAGCTCGGAGGCGAAGGCGAAGTCCCCGCCGACGCTGCCCCAGTACAGCGGCTTGATGCCCATCCTGTCGCGCACAAGATGCAGGCGGCCCCGCTCCAGGTCGCAAAGGGCGAAGGCGAACATGCCGACAAAGCGCTCGACCGCCGCCCGCAGGCCCCAGGAGGCAAAGGCCGCGAGCATGGTTTCCGTATCCGACCCGCCCCGGAAGGTGTGCCCCTCGCGTTCCAGCTCCGCGCGCAGTTCCAGGTGGTTGTACACCTCTCCGTTGAAGCAGAGGACGAAACGGCCGCACCGCGAGAGCATCGGCTGGTGGCCGAGGGGCGAGAGGTCGAGGATGGCCAGCCGTCGATGTCCCAGGGCCATGCCGCGCCGGGCGTCCGCCCAGGCGCCACCGTCGTCTGGCCCGCGATGCAGCAGCCTGTCGGCCATGCGCCCGGCAAGGGCCGCGAGCTCGTCCTGCGCGAGCCCGCGCGGGGTCCATATGCCGCAGATGCCGCACATGGTTCAGCCTTTCCGGCCAGCCCCTCGGCGGGCGGGCCTGCCGCATGGGGCGCTTGGGAGGTGTCTGGAGAGTTGCGCCATGGTCACGGGTCAACGATAGACGGGTTCGGAAAAGAGCTCAACGGCCTCGTGCCCGTTGCGGTCCTCCACCAGTTCCAGCCCGTCGCCGTTGCGCCGCAGGGCGAAATAGGCCTCGGAATCGGCGTAGCGGTCGTTGTTCTGGGAGAGGAACAGCAGCCCCCCCGGGACGAGGCTGCGGGCCATGTTCGCGGCGGCGGCGCGCACGCCGTCGTCCCCGAAGTATTTGCGGTTCAGGACGTTGGCGCATTTGATGAACGCAACGGGCGAGTCCAGGGCGTCGCGGGTGATGTCGAAGGCGCGGATGGGGTTCACGCCGAGGGACGCCTCGACCAGGGGGTTCACGGTGGAGATCGGCGTCAT
>JBFWJM010000044.1:0-14945 GCA_050253205.1 Desulfovibrionaceae bacterium | reverse complement strand
GTGGAAGACCGCGTCCGGGAGGTCCGCACCGAGATGGCCGACAGCCTCGCCGAAAAGCTCGGCGCGCTGGAGCAGCGCCTCGACGGCCTGGAAACACTGATCCAGGACGAGGTGGCCCGCCAGGCCGCGCAGATCATCCGCGAGGAGATCGCCGCACTGGCCGAGGAACTCGACGACTAGGATTGCGCCCCGAGAAAGCAATGGCCTTGATTTCGTTCCCCGACATCATGCCGAAAATGCGGTTTTGATGATCCTCCGCTGCTGGCGGCAGCCCTGCGCACGGTGCACAAAGCAATTTGACAACCCTCTGATGCCAGGCATGCTTCCGAGCGCGGCACTTGCAACTGCCCCTGCTGCGGCCCGCCGCGCCAGGAACATGTCTGGCCTAAAGCATGCCGGGCCACCCGCCCCCGCACGCCCGGCCCTGCGCAGCCGTCTCCCGTTTCCCGTCCTCCCGCGCCTTGCATTGCACCAGCCGAGCGAGGGGTCCGGCGCTCCCCCCGCCCCTCCGAAAAGCCGATGCCGCCCCGTGCATTTGCGCCCCCACCGCGACGCTCGACTCCCCGACCGCGTCGTGCTAAAGACCGCAAAAAATCGAGGGTGGTCCCCAAGGCTACCTTCGCTTTCCCGCCCGGCGCTTTGATCCATGTGGGTCGAGGCCATTTCCCACCGGGCGGGTTTTGCCAACCCCATGGAGGTTCCATGAGCAAGGTCGACAAGAACGTACTGCAGGTGGCCAAGGAAGTGGTCATCAAGTTCATTGAGATGGGGCGCATCTCCCCCACCAACTTCGGCGAAACCTTCCAGGACATCTACACCTCGGTGCAGTCGACGATCTACCAGGGCGCAGCCCCCGACGACGAGGGCGACGACGAGTGAGCAACCCGAGCCAGGAGCCCGGGCGCGCCCCGGCCGGGGAGGGCGCAGAGGGCCACGGTGCCAAGGTCGCGGCCATGTTCGGCCGCATCGCCCGCTGGTACGACTTCCTGAACCACTTCCTGAGCCTCGGCCAGGACCACGTCTGGCGCTACCGCCTGGTGCGCCACGTGCGCCCCGTGAACGCTCCGGGACGAATAGGCACCGTGCTCGACCTTGCGGCCGGAACGCTTGACGTCTCCACCGAACTGCTGCGCCAGTATCCGGGCGTGCGCGTGCTGGCGCTCGACTTCAGCCTGCCCATGCTCGCCGAGGGCGCGCGGCGCAAGGTCCGGGGCAGGCGCGAGGGGCGCATCCTCCCCGTACAGGCCGACGGCCGCCGCCTGCCCCTGGCCGACGAGAGCGTGGACGGCGCGACCATCGCCTTCGGCATCCGCAACATCCTGCCCCGGGAGCAGTGCTACGCCGAGGTGCTGCGCGTGCTGCGGCCCGGGGCGCGGTTTTGCGTGCTGGAGTTCGGCACGGGCTCGCGCCGGGTCTGGAAGGGGGTCTACAATTTCTATCTCGACCGGCTGCTGCCGCTCATCGGCAAGATCGTCTCCGGCGATAGCGGCGCATACCGCTACCTGGCGGACACCATCAAGGCCTTCCCCGACGAGCGCGAGCTCGCCCGGGAGCTGACCCTTGCCGGGTTCGAGGAGGTCTTCCACCTGCCGCTGCTCTCGGGCATCTGCTACCTGCACATCGCCCGCAAGGGCGGCGCGGCCCAGGGAGGGGAGTCGTCCCCGGGCGGCGAGTCGGCCTAGCTGCGGCGCGGAAGATCAGCCCCGGGCCAGCCAGATGAGCAGCGCGCCGAGGCACATGGCCGCCAGCCCGGTGAGGCGCAGGGCGCGCCCGCCCTGGGAGGCCATGAGCAGCAGGAAGCGGGGCATGCGCTCCGCGAAGAGGAAGTAGGGCACCCCCTCCAGCACGAAGGCGAGCCCGAGGGCGGTGATGAAGAGCGTCCAATCCATGTGCATGAGCGACCTGTATCCGGGCGGGCAGGCGTTGTCCACCCGGCGGGGCCCGGAAGGCCCGAAAAGGACTACCAGAAGGAACCAATAATGATGATCAGCTTCGATGATCTGCGCACCGGAAACTCC
The DNA here is from genome assembly GCA_050253205.1 of Desulfovibrionaceae bacterium. Taxonomy (GTDB): domain Bacteria; phylum Desulfobacterota; class Desulfovibrionia; order Desulfovibrionales; family Desulfovibrionaceae; genus JAHJKV01. Next base: position 12,927 of record JBFWJM010000044.1, on the reverse strand, counting down.
ACCCTGGCCGTGGTCGGCCTGGGATACGTGGGCCTGCCGCTGGCCGTGGCCCTTTCCGAACATTTCGACGTGCTCGGCTTCGACATCTCCGCCGGGCGCGTGGCCGAACTGGAGGCCGGGCACGACCGCACCGGCGAGGTGGACGACGACGCCCTGGCCGGGGCCAAGGTCCGCTACAGCTGCCGCGAGGAAGACCTGGCCGGCTGCGGCCTGTACGTCGTAGCCGTGCCCACGCCCATCGACCGCCACCGCTCGCCCGACCTGCGGCCCGTGCGCTCCGCCAGCGAGACAGTGGGCAGGCAGATCGGCCCTGGTGCCGTGGTAGTCTACGAGTCCACGGTCTACCCCGGGCTCACCGAGGAGATATGCGTGCCCCTGCTGGAGCAGGGTTCGGGCCTCGAATGCGGGCGCGACTTCTTCGTGGGCTATTCCCCGGAGCGCATCAACCCCGGCGACAAGCTCCACACCCTCCAGACCATCGTCAAGGTCGTGGCCGGGCAGACCCCCGAGGTCGCCGAGCTGCTCGACAGGGTCTACTCCTCCGTGGTCACGGCGGGCACGTACCGCGCCTCGTCCATCAAGGTGGCCGAGGCCGCCAAGGTCATCGAGAACACCCAGCGCGACCTGAACATCGCGCTGATGAACGAGCTGGCCACCATCTTCGACCGCATGGACATCGACACCCTGGAGGTGCTCGAAGCCGCAGGCACCAAGTGGAACTTCCTGCCCTTCCGCCCGGGCCTGGTGGGCGGCCACTGCATCGGCGTGGACCCGTACTACCTGACCTTCAAGGCCGAGGAACTGGGCCTGCACCCGCAGGTGATCCTGGCCGGGCGCGAGATCAACGACTCCATGGGCCGCTTCGTGGTCCAGTCCGCGGTCAAGTGGCTCATCAAGACCGACCAGAAGGTCCAGGGCGCGCGCATCGGCCTGCTGGGCCTGACCTTCAAGGAAAACGTGCCCGACCTGCGCAACACCCGCTCCGTGGACCTGGTGAGCGAGTTCGAGGACTACGGGGCCGAGGTGCTCGTCCACGACCCCATGGCCGACCCGGCCGAGGCCCGCGAGGAGTACGGCCTGGAGCTCACCCCCCTGGAGAAGCTGCGCAACCTGGAGGCCCTGGTCCTCGCCGTCTCCCACAGGCACTACCGCGACCTGGACCTCAAGGAGGTCAAGACCTGGTTCGCGGACCCGGCCAAGGCGCTGATCATCGACGTCAAGGGCTTCTTCGACCCCGCCGAGCTGGAGGCCGAGGGCTTCCTCTACTGGCGGCTGTAGGGCCGGGAATGCTGCTCCTTGCCGCCGCCACGGACGCCGAACTCGACGCCTCCCTGCGCGGGCTCGGCGTTTCCGGGCTTCGCCCCGAGAAGGGCGCCGTGCCCTCGTGCGGTGCATGCCCCGCCGAGGTGCAGGGCCTGCCCGGCCTGCTGGCCCTGGCCATGGGCGTGGGCGTCATCAACGCGGCCTGGAGCCTGGGCGCGGCGTTGTCTTCGCAGGCACGCCACAAGCCCCGGGGCGTGGTGCTCTTGGGCGTGGCCGGAACCTACGATGCGCGGCGCCTGCCCCTGGGAGCCGTCTGCGTGGCCGCCAGCGAATGCTGGCCCGAATACGGCCTGGGCACGGAGGACGGCGTGGACGCCCGGGCGCTCAAGTTCCCCCTGCTGACGGAGCAAAGCGGCCCGGTCTGGAACCGCATGGACCTGGAGCCCGAACAAAGCGACCGGGCCATGGGGCTCTCGCTGCCCGGGTCCTGGCCGCGCGCGGCCGGGGTCACGGTGTCCACGGTCTCGGGCACGGCGGAGCGCGCCGGAACCATCGCCCGGGCCCATGCGGGCGAGCCGCTCCCGCTCATGGAAAACATGGAGGGCTTTGCAGCCGCCCTGGCCTGCCGCAGGCTGGGCGTGCCCCTGCTGGAGGTCCGGGCAGTCTCGAACCTTGTGGGCTCCCGCAATCCCGCGGACTGGAACCTGCGCGCAGCCCTGGAGGCCCTGGGCGAGGCCGCGCGGGCGCTCCTGGGCCCGGAGGCCCGCCCCGGGCAAACCGCCCCGCACGGCTAGACCTTCGGCCCGATGCCGGGTACAGTTCCTCCCCATTGGCGCCCCAACCCGCAACCCGCCACACGCATGAACGAACTCAAATCCTACTTCCAAAACGAACTCCCCGGGATCAATGCCTTTCTTGAGGCCGAGACCGGGAAGCTCGAAGGCCTCGTGCGCGACGTCGCCGCGCACGTGCTGCTCGGCGGGGGCAAACGCATCCGCCCCATCCTGACCCTGGCCACGGCCCGGGCCTTCGGCGAGCGCGGGGCGGACCTGCTCCCCCTCGCCTGTTCCCTGGAGATGCTGCACACCGCCACCCTGCTGCACGACGACGTGCTCGACGGCGCGGGGCTGCGGCGCGGGCAGCCCGCCGCGCATAACGTCTTCGGCATCACCGAGACGATCCTCGCCGGAGACGTGCTCCTGGCCCTCTCCAACCGCCTGGGCGCGGGCTACGGCAGGGCGCGCATCTCCTGGCTCCTGGCCGAGGGCATCATGGCCACGGCCACGGGCGAGGTGCTGGAGATCGCCACCCTGGGCACCGCCGAGGTGAACCGCGCCACGTACATGGAAATCATCATCGGCAAGACGGCCAAGCTCATCGAGACCGCCTGCCGCTGCGGCGCGGCAGTGGCCACGGACGACCCCGCCGTGGAGGACCTCGCCGGGGCCTACGGGCTCAACCTGGGCATCGCCTTCCAGCTGGTGGACGACGCCCTGGACTACGTTTCCGACACCGCCGCCACGGGCAAGGCCGTGGGCGGCGACCTGCGCGAAGGCAAGGTCACGCTGCCGCTCATCTTCCTGCTGGAAGAGATGCCCCCGGCCGAGGCCGGGGCGCTGCTCGGCAAGCTGCGCGACGACGCCCTGCCCGACGAGGAGATAGCCGCCATCCTCGCCACCGTGCGCGAGCGCGGCCACGCAAAGCGCACCCGCGCCGAGGCCGCAGCCTACGTGGCCCGGGCCAAGGAGGCCCTGGCCGCCTTCCCCGACTGTACCGAGAAGAACGTGCTGGACCAGGCCGCAGACTTCGTGCTGGCCAGAGACAAATAAGCTGATCTTCAATGTGTTACGAGCAACTCATCAACGCTGGTTACATAAAATTGGCTGACCCATTCAGCAAATCCAAAAAACATGCTCGGTATGTCCCCTTCTGGGCCTGATTCTTATGTGATGGCTCTGTGATTCGAGCAATGACCAGCACCTCCGTCGAAACAAAACAATCAAGCAAAAACAATACATTAAAATCTCATCGGCCCCGAATTTTTATGTGATCTGAATAGTCCAGGAGCTATCAATGTCTATGAGCAAGACACTGTGCAGGGTGCTGGTGGGGCTGCTGCCCCATGTCCGCGACGTGCTGGGTGAGAAAATCGCCCGCAAGATAGGCAGCGAACTCGGGCTCACCCTCGCCGGGGTGCGCATGGTCAACGTCTACACCATCGACGGCCTGGACGAGGCCGAGGTGGCCGACCTGCTCACCAGGGACGCCCTCTCCGACCCCGTGCTCCACGAGGTTTCCACCCAGCCCCTGGCGCGAGACTTCGACTACATCCTCGAAGTGGGCTTCCGCCCCGGTGTTACGGACAACGAGGGCCGTACCGCCAAGGAGACCATCGCCCTGGTGCTCGGGCTCGACAAGGCCCGCAGCGCGGCCCTTTCGGTGTACACCTCCCGCCAATACCTGCTCACCCAGCGGCCGGACCAGCCCCTGGACGACGCGCTGGTGACCTCCATCGCCCGCGACCTGCTGGCCAACGAGCTGATCCAGCGCTACGAGCTGAAGAGCGCAGCCCAGTGGGCGGCGGAGCCCGGCTTCGCCTCGCGCGCGGCCAAGGTCACGGGCGAGGCCTCAGACGAGGTGACCATCGTCCCGCTCTCCGCCATGAGCGACGAGGAGCTCGTGGCCTTCTCCCGGGCCAACACCCTGGCCCTCTCCCTGGAGGAGCTGCACAAGATACGCGACCACTTCCAGGCCATGGCCGAAAGCCGCTCCGGGCTCGGCCTGCCCGGCGACCCCACGGACGCCGAGCTGGAGGTCCTGGCCCAGACCTGGTCCGAGCACTGCAAGCACAAGATATTCAGCGCGAAGATCGACTACGAGAACCGCGAGACCGGCTCCAGCCAGGCCATAGACTCCCTCTACGCCACGTTCATCAAGGGCTCCACCAAACGCCTGCGCGAGGTGAAGGCCGCCGAGGGCCCCCACGGCGACTTCTGCCTCTCCGTGTTCAAGGACAATGCGGGCGTGATCCGCTTTTCCGACGACATGAACATCTGCGTGAAGATGGAGACCCACAACTCCCCCTCGGCCCTGGACCCCTACGGCGGCGCGCTCACGGGCATCGTGGGCGTGAACCGCGACCCCATGGGCACGGGCATGGGCGCGAACCTTCTGTGCAACACGGACGTATTCTGCTTTGCCTCGCCCTTCTGGGAGGGCGAGCTGCCGCCCCGGCTGCTGCACCCGCGCCGCGTGTTCGAGGGTGTGCGCGAGGGCGTGGAGCACGGGGGCAACAAGTCCGGCATCCCCACGGTGAACGGGTCCATCGTCTTCGATGAGCGCTACCTGGGCAAGCCGCTGGTCTACTGCGGCACCATCGGCACCATGCCCACCGAGGTGGCGGGCCGGCCCTCCCATGAAAAGCGCGCCCAAGTGGGGGACGCCATCGTCATGTCCGGCGGGCGCATCGGCAAGGACGGCATCCACGGCGCGACCTTCAGCTCCGAGGAACTCCACGAGGGCAGCCCGGCCACGGCCGTGCAGATCGGCGACCCCATCACCCAGCGCAAGATGTACGATTTCCTCATGCGCGCCCGCGACATGGGCCTGTACAACGCCATCACCGACAACGGCGCGGGCGGCCTCTCCTCCTCCGTGGGCGAAATGGCCCAGGACTCCGGCGGGTTCCGCATGGACCTGGCCAAGGCCCCGCTCAAGTACGACGGCCTCAAGCCCTGGGAAATCCTCATCTCCGAGGCCCAGGAGCGCATGACCATGGCCGTGCCCCAGGACAAGCTGGAGGAGTTCCTGGCCCTCTCCGCCGAGATGGGCGTGGAGTCCACGGTGCTCGGCACGTTCGACGACTCGGGCGTCTACGCCGTGACCTACGGCGGCAAGCCCGTCACCAGCCTGGACATGGACTTCCTGCACGACGGCGTGCCGCAGATGCGCCTTGAGGCCGCCTGGGAGCGGCCCGCCCCGGCGGCGACCCCCGCCCCCGAGGTGGAGGACCACGGCGAGCTGCTCCGGCGCATGCTCGGCAGGCTGAACATCTGCTCCAAGGAATACGTCATCCGCCAGTACGACCACGAGGTCCAGGGCAAGAGCGCGGTGAAGCCCCTGGTGGGCAGGCTGTTGGACGGCCCTGCGGACGCGGGCGTGCTCCGGCCGCAGCTCGGCAGCGACCGTGGGCTCGTCATCTCCCACGGCATCTGCCCCAAGTTCTCGGACCTGGACACCTACTGGATGATGGCCGGGGCCATCGACGAGGCCGTGCGCAATGCCGTGGCCGTGGGCGCGGACCCGACGTACATGGCGGGTGTGGACAACTTCTGCTGGTGCGACCCGGTGCAGAGCGAATCCACCCCGGACGGCCGCCACAAGCTGGCCCAGCTCGTGCGCGCCAACCAGGCCCTGGCCCACTACTGCCAGGGCTTCGGCGTGCCGTGCATCTCCGGCAAGGATTCCATGAAGAACGACTACAAGGGCGGCGGGGTCAAGATATCCATCCCGCCCACCGTGCTCTTCTCGCTCATCGGCGTCATCAACGACGTGAACCGCTGCGTGACCTCGGACTTCAAGAACGAGGGCGACCTGATCTACCTGCTGGGCCACACGGCCGGGGAGACGGGCGGCGCGGAGATCGAGAGCGAGCTGGGCTTCGCCTCCGGGCGCGTGCCGCAGGTGGACCTGCTCTCCGCGCGGGCCAAGTACGCGGCCCTGCACGAGGCCATTCTCGGCGGGCTGGCCACGGCCTGCCACGACTGCTCGGACGGCGGCCTGGCCGTGGCCCTGGCGGAGATGGCCCTGGGCGGCCGCCTGGGCGCGGAAGTGGACCTCACGGACGCCCCGCGCGAGGCCGGGATCGGGCGGCTCGCGCTGCTCTACGCCGAGTCCCATTCGCGGCTGGTGGTCACGGTCCGCCCCGAAAACCGCGACGCCTTCGAGGCGCTCTTCACGGGCGGGAGCGTGGCCCGCATCGGCACCGTGGGCGGCGGTCCATTCCGGCTGAAGGACGCCAGGGGGCCCGTGCTCTCCGCGCTGCCGGAGGCCCTGGCCCGGGCGTTCAAGGCGACGCTCGACTGGTAGCGCATGGGCAAAACGAAAATTCTAAACGCCCAAGAGGTGATCCGCCACTGGGGAGGGTTTACGATTCGATAAAAACATCCTACGATTACGTACCTCCTGGGAGGGGACCGGGAGAACATTCAACGGGGGCTCGGGGTATGACTTTTAAGAAACGGTCCTTATTGTTCGCTGCGGCGCTCTTCGCGGCCACGGGAGCGCTGCTCCTCGGTGCACCCGCGCCGGGGCACGGCCAGAACGCCACCTACGTGGGGTCGGAGGTCTGCAGCGACTGTCATGACGAGGAATTCGAGAACTACTCGAAATTCTCCAAAAAGGCCCACTCGGGCGATTCCGTCCGCATCATGGCCGGCGACCTCACCAAGAGCGAGCTGGAGGAGTGCTACGCCTGCCACACCACGGGCTACGGCCAGCCCGGCGGCTTCGTCAGCCTGGAGGAGACGCCGGAGATGGCCAACGCCGGGTGCGAAACCTGCCACGGGCCCGGCTCGGCCCATGTGGACTCCATGGGCGACAAGGAGTTCATCAAGTACGAGCTCGACATCGAGGACTGCACCCACTGCCACAATTCCGAACGGGTGGACGCGTTCGACTTCAAGCCGATGCTCTTCGGCGGCGCGCACTAGGAGGCCGGGGCCATGCAGTTCATCAAGAAATCCCTCGGCGTCAAGATATCCATCCTCACCGCGCTGCTGACCATCACGGCCTTCGCGGGGCTCGCAGTGTACAACTCCTACTGGTTTTACGAGCTCGTCCTGGAGGAGGTGCACCAATCCGCCACCAGAACGGGTGAGATGCTCCAGATGGCCATCGAAAAGCCCATGAGCGTGGGCGACAACGAAGGCACCATCCACCAGTTCGACATGTTCGCCGCCCGCTACGACACCATCAAGGTGGACATGGTCGACTACAAGGGCGAGATCACCTACTCCACCGACCCGGCGCACATCCGCTTCACCTACGAAACCCTGCACAACGAGCCGGAACTCATCGACATGGTCAAGCGGGGGCTGACCACCCCCTCCAACACGGGTGCCCTGGTGACCATGAAGGGCGAGCACCACTTCGTGCAGGTCAAGACCATCGAGAACGGCCCCACCTGCCACCACTGCCACGGCAAGAGCCGGGCCGTGCTCGGGGCCATGATCGTGAACCAGACCGTGACCCGCCAGTTCGCGGGCCTGCACGCCGGGCAGCTCAAGGCGATCCTCATCTCCGTCATCGGCCTCGTGGCCCTGCTGGCGAGCCTGCTCTTCTTCATCCGCGCAAGCATCATCCGCAAGATACAGACCATCGCCTCGGCCGCCGAAAAGGTCATCAAGGGCGACCTGGAGGCCAGCTTCGCCGTGGTTGGCTCCGACGAGCTCGGCCGCCTGGGGCGCGACCTCGGGGAGATGGTCTCGCGCATCAAGGACCAGCTCCAATACAACCGCAGCGTGCTGAGCGGCATCATCGTGCCCATGTACGTCACCGAGGCGTCCGGGCGGGTCGAGTTCGTGAACCCGCCCCTCAAGGCCATCCTCGGCAAGGAGGATGAAGAGATCATCGGCCGGAGCGTGGCCGCCGTCTTCGGCGACGAGGAAGGCACCCGGGAGGCCGCTGCCGTGCTGCGCACCGGCGACACCTACTCCGGCAACCTCTCGTACTCCCGCGCGGACGGCGTGGACTTCCCCCTGCATTACGAGATCTCCCCGCTCTTCGGGGCGGACGGCAAGGTCGTGGGCTCCATCTGCGTGCTCATCGACCTGACCCAGGAGCAGCAGGACCGCCACAACATCGAGGCCCAGCGCGAGGCCCTGCTTGAGGTGGCCAACGAGGTCACCCAGGTTTCCCTGGCGCTGGAGAGCGCCTCCGACGAGCTCCTGCGGCAGATGGACGCCCTGACCAACGGCGTGGACTCCACAGCGGACCAGACGGGCCGCGTGGCCACGGCCATGGAGGAGATGAACGCCACCGTGCTCGAAGTGGCCAAGAACGCCTCCGAAACCGCAGAGGCCTCGGAGAAGGCCAACAAGGTCGCACAGGACGGCGGCGGGGTGGTGCAGCGCACTGTCAGCGAGATACGCACCGTCTCCAGCACCACGGAGGAGCTGGCCGCCACCCTCGGCGAGCTCACCGAGCGCGCCCAGAACATCGGTCAGGTCCTGGCCGTGATCAACGACATCGCGGACCAGACCAACCTGCTGGCGCTCAACGCCGCCATCGAGGCGGCCCGCGCGGGCGAGGCCGGACGCGGCTTCGCCGTGGTGGCCGACGAGGTCCGCAAGCTCGCCGAGAAGACCATGCACGCCACCAAGGAGGTGGAGGACGCCATCAGCCTGATCCAGGAATCCACCGGCAACGTGGTCAAGGAGATGGACACCACGCGCGGCCGCGTGGAAAACACCTCGGAAATGGCCACCCAGGCGGGCAGCGTCCTGGACCAGGTGGTGGGCCAGGCCGAGCGCATAGCGGACATGGTCCGCAACATAGCCACGGCGGCCGAGGAGCAGTCCGCCACCTCGGACGAGATCAACAGCAACGTGAACCAGATCAACGACCTGTCGCAGGAGGTCTCCCGGGGCATCCAGGAGGCCAACAGCCGCATCGGCGAGGTGGCCTCCATGGCCCGCAAGCTCGCCGAGCTCGTCTCCAGGTTCAAATAACCCGGCCATGTATATCCCGGGCCCCTCCCAGGAGGGGCCCTTTTCTTTTGGATGCCGGGAATGGCGGCGGGCCTTGACAAGACCTTGCCATGGCGCTATCAGTAATTATTATCATCTCAAGGAGCGCCCATGCACGACAGCCCGAAATATCGCCTTTCCAAGCAACGCAAGGTCATTCTCGAAGAATTGCAGAAGGTCACAACGCACCCCACCGCAGACGAACTCTATGACCGCGTGCGCAGGATCATCCCCCGCATCAGCCTGGGCACTGTCTACCGCAACCTGGAGTTCCTCTGCTCCCAGGGGCTGGCCATCAAGGTCGGCCCGGCCGGGGCGCAGAAGCGCTTCGACGGCAACACCACCGAGCACCCGCATGTGCGCTGCTCCGTCTGCGGCAAGGTGGAAGACCTGCACGCCGACTTCCCCACCCCTTCGGGCGAGGCCGCCAGGCGCCTGGGCTACGAGCTCACGGGCGTCAACGTCGAGTTCGTGGGCATCTGCCCGGACTGCGCCGCCGTCACGCATTAAGACCCTGCATATTTCCCGATTTCCGGTTTCCACTTCCGCCTGACCGTGGTATGGGTCAGGCACGCTCAATCGCCAACCGCTCATACGGAGGAACCATGTCGCTCAAAGGAACCCAGACCGAAAAAAACCTGCTGACCGCCTTCGCCGGGGAGGCCCAGGCCAGGAACCGCTATACCTACGCAGCGTCCGTGGCCAAGAAGGAAGGCTACGTCCAGATTTCCAAGATATTTGAGGAAACCGCCAACCACGAGAAGGAACACGCCAAGCGGCTGTTCAAGTTCCTTGAGGGTGGCGACGTCTCCATCACGGCCGAATTCCCCGCCGGGGTCATCGGCTCCACCCGGGACAACCTGCTGGCCGCGGCCGCCGGAGAGAACCACGAGCACTCGGACATGTACCCCTCCTTCGCCAAGGTGGCGGAGGAAGAGGGCTTCCCCGAGATCGCCAAGTGTATGCGCTCCATCGCCATCGCCGAGCAGTACCACGAGGAACGCTTCCTCGCCCTGGCGGAGAACATCAAACAGGGCAAGGTGTTCAAGAAGGAGGAGCCCATTGTCTGGCGCTGCCAGAACTGCGGCTACAACCACACCGGCCCCTCGGCCCCCGGCCGCTGCCCCGCCTGCGACCACCCCCAGGCCCATTTCGAGATCAAGGACACCAACTGGTAACCCGAAGGGAGGTATCCCATGGCCACCAAGAAAGGCGAAGTGTACAAGTGTGAGATTTGCGGCAACATCGTCATCGTCATGCACGAGGGCGCTGGTGATCTCGTCTGCTGCGGCGAGAACATGAAGCTGTTCACCGAGAACACCGTGGACGCCGCCAAGGAGAAGCACGTTCCCGTCATCGAGAAGGACGGCGAGTCCATCAAGGTCAAGGTCGGCAGCGTGCCGCATCCCATGGAGGAGAAGCACTGGATCGAGTGGATCGAGCTCCGCGTGGGCGATCGCTCCTACTTCAAGCACCTCAAACCCGGCGACACGCCCGAGGCCGAATTCTGCCTGTGCAACATTTCCGGCGAGATTTCCGCCCGGGAATACTGCAACCTGCACGGCCTCTGGGTCGGCAAGTAGCCCAAGGACAACGGCGGCGGCCCCCAGGGGCCGCCGCTTCCCATTTTCCGCTCCGGTTCCCCTCTGCGCGAACCGGTCTCCCGCTATTGACAATCCCCCCGCTTCCGTACCAACCTCTCTCCAAAAGGAGAATACCCCATGAAATACGTCTGCGACATCTGCGGCTGGGTGTATGACCCCGAAGTCGGCGACCCCGACGGCGGCATCGCCCCCGGCACCAAATTCGAGGACATCCCCGACGACTGGACCTGCCCCATCTGCGGAGCCTCCAAGGACAGCTTCTCGCCCGAGGGCTGATTCCGAACGTCGAACCCGCCGCACGAGGACGCCCGGCGTCCCGTGCGGCGTTTCTTTCCCCAGAACATCCCGGAGAACACCATGAACCCCGTGCAGATCACCAAGAACATCCACTGGGTGGGCGCTGTCGACTGGAACAGCCGCAACTTCCACGGCTATTCCATGTCGCCCATGGGCACCACCTACAACAACTTCCTGATCCTCGACGAGAAGGTCACCCTGGTCGATACCGTCATGTCCCGGCTGAAGGACCAGATGATGTGCAACATCGAGCAGGTCCTCGACGGACGGTCCATTGACTACTTTGTCTGCAACCACCTGGAGCTCGACCACGCGGGCTGCGCCAAGGACATCATCGAAAAATACAAGCCCGAGCGCATCTTCGTCTCGCCCATGGGCCAGAAATCCATGCAGGCCCACTACCACTACACGGACTGGCCCGTGGAGGTCGTGCCCACGGGCAGCGAGGTCTCCATCGGCGAGCACACGCTCCGGTTCATGGAAACCCGCATGCTCCACTGGCCGGATTCCATGTTCACCTACATCCCCGAAGCCAAGCTCGTGTTCTGCAATGACGCCTTCGGCCAGAACGTGGCCTCCTCCGAGCGCTGGGCCGACGAGTACGACCGCGCCGTGCTGGAGCACGTGATGAAGGAATACTACGCCAACATCGTGCTGCCCTACTCGCCCGTGGTGCTCAAGACCCTGGACGCCATCGCCGAGATGCAGCTCGACGTCGAGTACCTCCTGCCCGACCACGGCCTCATGTTCCGAGGGAAGGACGTGGCCTTCGCCATGGACAAATACCGCGACTACGCCCTGCAAAAGCCCAAGAACAAGGCCGTCATCGTCTACGACACCATGTGGCACTCCACGGAGAAGATGGCCGAGGCCATAGCGGCCGGGCTCGCCTCCGAGGGCGTCTGCGTCAAGATCATGTCCGTCAAGGCCAACCACCACTCGCGCGTCATGACCGAGGTGCTGGAGGCTGCGGCCGTGCTCGTGGGCTCGCCCACGCACAACAACGGCATCCTGCCGCTCATGGGCGGCATGCTCACCTACATGAAGGGCCTGCGGCCCCAGAACAAGATCGGTGCGGCGTTCGGCTCCTTCGGCTGGAGCGGCGAGTGCGTCAAGGCCCTCACCCAATGGCTGGAGGACATGAACTTCGAGACCATCCTCGACCCGGTGAAGACCAAGTTCGTGCCCGAGCACGACACCTACAAGCAGTGCTACGAGCTGGGCAGGCAGGTGGCCGGGGCCATCAAGCAGAAGCTCGGCGAATAGGCCCGCCCCATTCGGACGACATCACAAAACCCGGTCAGCACCACGCTGGCCGGGTTTTTTCATTGCCTCACGGTTGCTGCGGCCATGCCCGCCGAAGAGGCTCGCGCGGCGCGCACGCCCGGGTTCGTGTCCTCAAGAATGCGCCCGAAGCTGTCGTACAGCACTTCCTTTACCACTCGGCTGCATTCTTCGGCAACGCATCCAGCCCGCTGCGGCCCTTGCCCAGTGCACGAAAAACCCCGGCCTGCTTCACGGGCCGGGGCTTACGCAAGCGATCCGGGTCAGTCCCTGTTCGGGGTCACGGGCTTATCGCGCTTTTCCGGGTGGCGCTGGTAGTAGCCCTTCATGGGTTCCAGGGTCGTGCCGTCGTGGGGCATTTGTCCTTACTGAAGTGGCTTATTGGGAACACGGAATCACATTTCGGACAGATCATATGAGTCGCCTTGCCGTGAAAGCGCCTACGCAACGCCAGGCAATGTAAAAGGAATCAAATCCTATCCCGCCCCGTCCCCAATACAGATGATCTGCATCAAGATTGACGTACATAGTGCCTACGTCCAATGTCGATCCACAAAGAGGTGAAAAATGCCCGATGCGCTGCTAGCAACCACGCCAAGAATCGTTCGGACATGGGTTACTGGCCGTTTTCTTTGGTTGTTGCCCTTGTCATGATTGCTGACAGCGAGACACGCACCCACGATTTATTGCGGAATAGCAAGCAAATCACGATTGCTCACGATCTCTTCCGC
>JBFWJM010000043.1:0-14991 GCA_050253205.1 Desulfovibrionaceae bacterium | reverse complement strand
CCCGCGCCGGGCGTGCTGATCCGCCCTGCCCGCCCATTGCACAGCGAGCATATCCACCCGCCAAAACAGGAAAATGTTGCAGGCATGCGGATTGCATGTCTTGGCGGCAGTCAGTGTCCGGCCCCGCAAGCGCAACACAGCAACCCCAAGGGAACGCCATGCACCTCCCGCACATCAAGGCGATGAACAGCCTCCTCAATGAAGTCTATGCCAAGGGAAACACGCAGCACGTGATCACCTTCCCGCAGAGCATGGTCCTCAGCGTCAGCTCGCGCTGCAACTACCAATGCGTCATGTGCAACGTCTGGCACCGCGAACCCGAAGACATTTCCGAAAAGGTCCTCGCCGAGGTCAGGGGCGTGCTTCCGTTCCTCGAAAAAATCCACATCACCGGCGGCGAGCCCCTGCTCTACGGCAACCTCTGGGAGCTGCTCGATGAATGCCGCAAGAACATGGTAAACATCTCCATCGTCACCAACGGCAGCCTGCTCACGGATTCCAAGATCGAAAAGATTCTCGACTACGGCGTCCGGAACATCAAGTTCAGCCTCGACGCGGCCACCCAGGAAACCTATTCGAAGATACGCCACGCGAATTTCTACCATGTCGCCAAGAACATCGCCAAGCTCTCCCGGGCCAAGGCCGAGCGCAAGACGCCCTACCCGCTCATCGAGTTCGGCTTCGTGGCCATGCAAAACAACATCCACGAACTCTCCAAATGCGTCGTGCTGGCCCATGAACTTGGGGCGAACTCCGTGCGCGCGGCGCACGTCTTCCCCGCTGCCCTGGACGACCCGAAGAGCATGTGCCTGAAGTACGACCAGGAGCGCTCCGACAGGGAAATGACCAAGGCCATGCGCATTGCCGAGCACTTCGGAGTCACGCTGGAAATCCCGAAGCTCTTCGCCCCGCACCCGGAGCAGGCCCAGGCGCAACCCGGGCAAAGCCGCAGCAAGGAGCGCCAGCGCTCCACCTGCAACGACCCGTGGCGGTTCGTCTGGATCACCCCTACGGGAGACATCCGCCTGTGCTGCCTGGGGGGCAGCGGCTTCTACGGCAACCTGAACGAGGCGGACTTCCCCACCCTCTGGAACCTTCCGGCGCGCATGGAGGTCCGCAGGCTGATCAATACCGACACCCCGCCTTCCGCCTGCGCCGGATGCACTGTCCTGCCCAAGGAAAAGCGCGGTAAGAAAAAGCGCGAAAGGGAAACGGCCGAGGCGGTGTGATCCACCCCGTGCACCCCGGGAGCGGATGCGCGGGCGCAGCCAACCTGGCACGAACCAGAAAAACCACAAGCAGAAACCACCAGCTCCGTGGAGCAACCATGAGCACCGACCACAGCAAGCAATTCCTGATCCTCTCCAGCGGCCGCACAGGCTCCACCCTGCTCAAGAGCCTGCTGGAGTCGCACCCCATGATCGTCTGCTTTGGGGAACTGCTCAACCAGGACAAGATTCTCTGGGGCCACCGCAACATGACCGCCGAATGCAACACCCCGGAGATCGTGGCCCGGCGCGACGCCAACCCAGCCGCCTTCGTGGACGCCGCATACCGCATGTACGCTGGCCAGCCCCTGGCCGCCGTGGGGGTGAAGGCCATCTACAACCACCTGAGCCACGGCCCGCACGCCAAGGAGGTGCTGCGCCACTTCCTGGCCATGCCCGGGCTCAAGATCCTGCACAACAAGCGCAAAAACCTCTTCAAGACCCACTGCTCCTACCTCGTGGCTGCGGAGCGGAAAAAGCGCGGCAAGTACATGTGCTCCTACGATCCCAAGGATTATGAATCCGACCTCAGGATCACCGTCTCGCCAAGGCGCTGCCTGGAGTTCATCCGCCGCACCCGCCGCGAGGAGCGGTTCTACGACGGCCTCTTCGCGGAGAAGGCCGTCACGGACGTCTACTACGAAGATCTCGCCAGGCGCACCGGGCTGGAGATGAAGCGCGTGCTGGCGTTTCTCGGCGTTCCCTATGCGCCCATGAAGCCCGGCACGCACAAGGTCCGCCGCCAGCCCGTGGACGAACTGGTGGAGAACTACGACGAGGTCCGCGAGATACTCACCAGCAAGGGCTTCGGCGAATTCTTCGAGGACGCCCCCGAGCAGGCCGTGGCCACGCGCCAGCAGCGAGAGAACAGGCCGGCCACCACCCACTGACGGGCCATCAGCCGGGCCTCCGGCCACTGCCGCCGGGCATCCGGCCAGGGCCACCGGATGCATTGCCGGATTCCCTGGCAACCCCGACCACGAAACACGACCAAGCCCCGGCCGCATGGCCGGGGCTTGGTGTTCTCCGCGATGTGCGCTAGGCCCCGCAGGTCTTTCTCTTCCTGCCCCAGGCGTCCGCCGCGCGGATCATGTCCGCCACGCGTACCGGAGAGATTTCGTATGGCTCGTGGTGGATGCTCTCTTCCGGCGCGCAGGCCTTCTCGGCCACGAGGAGCAATTCCTCTGCGGAAACGTCCGGCAGGCCCAGGTCCGCCAGGGTGGTGGGCAGGCCCACGGATTCGCAGAAACCGTAGATGAGGTCCACTGTGGCGCGGTCCTTGTCGGTGAGGAACAGTGAGGCGAGGGTTCCGAAGGCCACCTTTTCTCCGTGCTGGCAGTGGCTGGTCTGCTCCAGAGCGGTGAAGCCGTTGTGGATGGCGTGCGCCGCCGCCAGCCCCGCGCTCTCGAAACCGATGCCGCTGAGCAGGGTGTTCGCCTCCACAACACGCTCCAGCGCGGGCGTCACCGTTCCGGACTCGCAGGAAGCCAGCGCCAGCGCGCCGTATTCCAAGAGGATGTCCAGGCACAGCCGGGCCAGGGCAAAGGCCGTGGCGGAGCCCACGTCGCCCGCGATGTTCGGCGAGCGCCCCACCCGGCAGGACTCGGCCTCGAACCACGTGGCCAGGGCGTCGCCCATACCCGCCGCGAGAAAGCGCGGCGACGCCGAAGCGACCAAGCCCGTGTCCATGATCACGGAATCTGGATTTCGGGGCAGCACGTCGGCCCGCTTGAACACGCCTTGCTGGTCGTAGACCACGCACACGGAGCTGCACGGGGCGTCCGTGGAGGCGATGGTCGGGACCATGATGGCAGGCACGCCCGCCCGATGGGCAACGGCCTTGGCCGTGTCGAGGGTCTTGCCGCCGCCCACGCCCACCACCAGATCCGCCCCAGCCGAACGAAGCAAACCGAGCAGCCGTTCGATCTCCTCGTCCGTGCACTGTCTGCCGAAGGTTTCCAACGTCAACCCGGAGGATTCCCGCAGTCCGGGCAGCATCGGGGGCAGCAGGTGCTCGACGGGATAGGGCGAGGCGACAAGGAATGCGTGGGAGCCCAGCCGGGCGCACTCCGCCCCCAACCGCGCAACTGCCCCTGTGCCCTGAATGTATCTGCCCGGAAAAAGCGTTGTGCTGATCATGCCGTTGTTCTCCGATGTAAGGTTACCGCACGGCGGCGGCCATTCCCGACGCCGCAAACCGCATATACCTTGCGGGGCAATTGGGCGAGCGCCGAAAAGAGACCCGACGCCGCATCGCGTAGGGCAATGCAAAGTCAACGAATTGAATTCATTGGAGCCGGGGATGCGTCCCCTGCCGGAAAAATCCGCCTGCAAGAAAACATATAACCCGAAAATCGCCAAACAACCAGCCGGATACCGACGACGGGCAAAACAATCGGCGCATATTTTGCCATATGCAGGGACGGTGCAATTTTCACGGAACCAGGATGTGCGCAGCAGGCAGCATTGACCGCAGCAAGTAATTTTTGACCCTCTCCAGCGGCCGCACAAGCTCCAAGAGGCTTCACCATGCATGAGAGCCCGCAGGGGCCGCACCCCGTGATCGTATCGCCTGCATCGGGGCCCTGCTCAATCGGGGTAATATTCTCTCGTGGCACCGCGACATGACCACCGAGTGCAACAACCCCGAGATCGTGGCCCGGCATGACGTCAACCCCGCTGCCAGGCTGCCGCCTGCCCGCCGCCCTCACAACCGGGACGGCCCGCCGCCGTTTCCATTCGCGGCCTTTTGTGGTAGCCCAACCCTTCGGGCGGCCCGCTTCGGGCCGTGAAATCGGCGCGCCGCGCGCGCGAGGGCCTGCACCTTGAAAACACTCTTCCTCATCGCAGACGGCATGGGCGGCTGGCCGCTGGAGCGGCTGGACGGCCGCACCTGCATGGAGGCGGCCCAGACCCCGCAGATGGACGAACTGGCGGCCACGGGCGTGGTCGGACGCATCCACACCATCCCCGAGGGCATGGCCCCCGGGTCCGACGTGGCGAACATGGCACTGCTCGGCTTCGACCCCGCCGCGCACCACACCGGGCGCGGGCCCATCGAGGCGGCGGCCCAGGGCCTCACGCTCGACCCCGACGACCTCGTCTGGCGGCTCAACCTCGTGAACCTCACGGAGCTGGACCTGGACGGCCGGATGCTCGACTACTCCGCCGGGCACATCCCCACCGAGATTTCCGCGCCCATTGTGGAGCGCCTCCAGGAGCGCCTGGGCAACGACACCTTCACCTTCGTCCCCGGGGTGCAGTATCGCCACCTGCTGGTGCAAAAGGGCGGCGCGAACACCGAGGACGCCACCATGCTCATCAACCCGCCCCACGACATCACCGACAAGCCCATCCGCCGCGACCTGGCCAAGTATTCCAAGTCCGCCGAACTCTGGGACCTCATCCACGAGGGCGCGCAGATGCTCGCGGAGGACTGGAACGAGACCAAGGCCAGGGCCATCTGGCCCTGGGGTCAGGGCAGGCCCCTCTCCCTGCCCGGGTTCGAGGCGGAGTACGGCATGCGCGGCGCGGTGATCTCGGCCGTGGACCTCATCAAGGGGCTCGGCCGGGCCGCCGGGATGGCGGTGATCGACGTGCCCGGGGCCACGGGCCTGCTCGACACCAACTACGAGGGCAAGGTGGCCGCCGCCCTGGAATTCCTGAAGGACGGGGACTTCGTGTTCGTACACCTGGAGGGCCCGGACGAATGCGGCCACGGCGGCGACGTGGCGGGCAAGGTGGAGGCCATATCGCGCTTCGACGCGCGGGTGGTGGCCCCCCTGCGCGAGGCCCTGCGGGGCGAGGAGTGCGCCTGGCTCTGCGCCTGCGACCACTTCACGCCCATAGCCGAAAAAACCCACACCACGGACCCGGTGCCCTTCCTCTACAATGCGCCGGGCTGCGCGCCCTCGGGCGCGGCGGCCTTCTCGGAGCGGGAGTGCGCGGCATCCGGGCTGGACGTCGCCCCCGGGCACGGCATCGTGCGCTGGGTGCTCGGCCAATTGGCGGGCAAGTGATGGCCAGGGCCCCCTTCCCCACCCCGGACTGCTGGCTGGAGCACTGGGTCTCCTACGGCGAGACGGACGCCATGGGCGTTGTCTACAACGCGGAGTACCTGCACCTCTTCGAGCGGGCCCGCTCCAAGCACTGCCGCGACATGGGCGTGAGCTACCGGGAGATGGAGGAGCGCGGGGTCATGCTGCCCATCCGCAACGCCTCCTGCCGCTACCGCGTGCCCGCACGCTACGATGACCGCATCTGGATACACTGCGCCATCCGGGACTGGAGCCGCGCCTCGCTGACCTTCGTCTACGAGGTCTGGGACGCGGGTCGCGAAACGCTGCTGGCCGAGGGCATGACGGAGCACGCCTGCGTCTCTCCCGAAGGACGGCCGTTCCGCATTCCGGACTGGCTCAAGGCGCTCTTCCGCTAACAACGCCGCCCGGCCGCCCCCCCCCCGGCGCGGGGAAAATCCTTCCCGGCAGCAACCCATGCAACGCGGCCGCCATGCTCTTTGGCGGACTTTCCGGCCCTGCTCCCTGCCGGACAGCCCTCGCGATGCGCTTTTCCCACGGGAACGCAGGCCGACAGGCCCTCTCCAAGGGGAAGAAGAGGGTGAGTGAACACTCACAAATCGAATGTTCCCGGCATCTTGCCCTGCGTTTTCTTTGGAGTATAGTCGCGCCATGCGAATCGACATCCACACCCACGCCTTCCACCCGAAGGTGGCGCACCGGGTGACCTCCCAACTGGAAGGCCACTACGGCATCGCGCCTACGGCCAACGGCCTGCTGGACGACCTGCGCGAACGGCTCAGGCGCGCCGGGCTCGACCGCGCCGTGGTCCACACGGCGGCAACGGACCCTGCCCAGGTGGTCCCGGCCAACAACTGGGCCATATCCATCAAGGAAAACTGCCCGGAGCTGGTGCCCTTCGGCACCATGCACCCGGACTACGACGACATCGACACCGAGCTGGAGCGGCTGGAGCGGGCGGGCATCAAGGGCCTCAAATTCCACCCCGATTTCCAGGGCTTCGCGCTGAACGGCTTCCGGTTCTTCCGGCTCATGGAGCGCATCGGCCGCCGCTTCACGCTCATGGTCCATGTGGGCGACGCGGTGCCCGCGGCGCTGTGCAAGAGCTCGCCGGACAAGCTGGCGCTGCTGCGCAAATTCTTCCCCGAGCCGAGGATCATCGCCGCGCACATGGGCGGCTACCGCCACTGGGACTTGGCGCTTCAAACCCTGGCCGGGACGGACGTGTATTTCGACACCTCCTCCACCCTGCCTTTCGTGGACCCGGGGCTGCTGCGCAGGCTGCTGGACGCGCACCCGGCGGAGCGCGTGCTCTTCGGCTCGGACTACCCGCTCTTTGATCCCGGAACCGAGGTGGAGCGCCTCCAACGGACGCTGGGGCTCTCGGACGAGCGGCTGGAAACCTTTCTCACGGCCGGGGCGCATCTCATCAGCTGACCTTCGGCTGCACCCAAGACGGACGGCACGGCAGGTGGCCTTGCCGTTCACCGGGCGCGGCGCACCGTTCGCCGGAAGCCGCCCTTCCCGTCCCCGCTTTCATGAGAGAAGGCGGGGACGTTGTTTTGGGGGCCGGGCTGTGCCCACCGCCTCGGAGGTTGTTCATTGCAATCAGGCGGCTGGCGCGCCGCGAGAGCCAGGCGCGAGGGCAACGAGGGGATGCGGGCGGGCCGAATAGTATTCCGATATACACGAGGGTCGCCGCCGAACGAAGCAACGCCGCCAGCCCGGATGCTTCCACATATCAGGCGGTTCCGGCGCCGGGCTGGCCAGGCGCAAGGACGGCGGCGGGCCGAGTAGTATTCCGATATACACGAGGGTCGCCGCCGAACGAAGCAACGAAGCCAGCCCGGATGCCGGGACCGCCTGAAACCGTTCGCGGGGAAATCGCGTCCGGTTACCGAAAAAATTTGGAACTCCGCCCTGCGTGTGATAATGTTCCCACGGCTATAACTTCATGCGAACCGATAGGGAGGACTGCATGAGCAAAAAATCTCTGTGCGCCTGGCAGGCTCTGGCTTTGGGCTGCGCGGTCGTGAAGCCCGGAAGCGCGGCGAATCTGCGCACGGGCGCGTGGCGCACCCTGATTCCGGTCATCGACGAGGACACGTGCATCAAGTGCGGGCAGTGCGAAATCTACTGTCCGGAGTTCTGCATCGCGGAGCGGGAGGATGGATTCTACCGCCCGAACTTCAACTACTGCAAGGGCTGTGGCGTGTGCGCCAACATCTGTCCGAAGGACGCCATCTCCATGGTTGTGGAGGAGAAGTAGATGCTCAAGCGTATTGGAATCGAAGTCTCCCTGGCCGTGGCCGAGGCGGTCAAGCTTTCCCGCGCGGAGGTCATCTCGGCCTACCCCATCACGCCCCAGACGCATATCGTGGAGGAGCTTTCCCACTACGTGGCCAACGGCGATCTGGATGCATCGTTCATTCCGGTGGAGTCGGAGCACTCGGCCATGAGCGCGGCCATCGGCTCCCAGGCGGCGGGCGCGAGGACCTACACGGCTACTTCGTCGCAGGGTTTGGCGCTGATGAACGAGATTTTGTTCATCGCCTCGGCCATGCGGCTGCCCATCGTCATGACCGTGGCCAACCGTTCGCTGTCCGGTCCCATTTCCATCTGGAACGACCACTCCGACATCATGAGCGTACGGGACATCGGCTGGGTGCAACTTTTCTGTGAGGACGGGCAGGAAGCCCTGGAGATGACCATCGCGGCGTTCAAGATCGCGGAGGACCACCGGGTGCTGCTGCCGACCATCGTGAACATGGACGGCTTCATCCTCACGCACATGATCGAGCCCATCGAGTTCCCCACGCAGGAGGCGGTGGACGCCTGGCTGCCGGAATACGTCCCGGCCATGAAGCTCGACACGGCGAACCCGGTGACCATGGGCCCCGTGGGCGTGCCCGAGGTGTACATGGAGGCCAAGAAGCAGTGCGAGCAGGCGCTGCTCGACTCCAAGGGCCCGGTGGTGGAGCACCTGAAGGCGCTCTCGGCCATCTCGGGCCGCGAGTACAACCTCGTGGAAGCCAACGGCAAGGCCGACGCGGACGTGAAGTACGTGACCATGGGCTCGCTGGGCGAGTCGGTCATGACGGCCGTGGACGAGCTGAACGGCGCGGGCAAGGAAGCCGGGCAGGTGCGCATCCGCCTGTGGCGTCCGTTCCCGGTGGAGGAGTTCATCGCGGCCGTGGGCGGGGCGAAGAAGCTCATCGTCATCGACCGGGCGCTCTCGCCCGGTTCCGTTTCCGGCCCCGTGGCCCAGGAGATCAAGAACGTCTTCTACGGCCGGGCGGACGCCCCGGAGATCGTCAACGTCATCGCCGGGCTCGGCGGGCGCGACGTGCCCATCGAGGAGTTCAAGCAGATGTACGATATGGCCTGTGCGGACGAACTGGCCAAGACCTACACCATCTGGGGGCTGGACAGCAATGTTTAAGGATATCGACCTCAGCGGATACACGAAGATCACGGCCAAGAACATGCCCAAGGAGTCCATGGTCTCCGAGGGGCACCGCGCCTGCCAGGGCTGCATGGAAGTGATGGCCATGGGCATGGTGACCAAGGTCGCCGGGCCGGAGACCATCGTCTGCAACGCCACGGGCTGCATGGAGATCATCACCTCGCCCTACCCCGAGACGGCCTGGAAGGTGCCCTGGATCCACGTGGCCTTCGAGAACACCTCGGCCGTGGCCTCCGGCGTGGACGCCGCGTTGGAAATCCTCCAGTCCAAGGGCAAGATCAAGAAGCGGCCCAACGTCCTCGCCTTCGGCGGCGACGGCTCGACCTTCGACATCGGCTTCCAGGCGCTCTCCGGCGCTCTGGAGCGCGGGCACAACTTCACCTACTGCTGCCTGGACAACGAGGCGTACATGAACACGGGCGTGCAGCGCAGCTCGGCCACGCCGTTCGGCGCGAGCACGACCACCTCGCCAGCGGGCAAGAAGTCCTTCGGCCAGAACACCAAGAAGAAGAACATGCCGCTCATCGCCGTGGCGCACAACATTCCCTATGTGGCGACGGCGAGCCCGGCCTACCCGCTCGACCTGATGAACAAGGTGCAGAAAGCCCTGGCCATCGACGGCCCGGCATACCTGCACATCTACGCCGTTTGCCCCACGGGCTGGGGCATCAAGGGCGACACGGGCATCGCCATCTCCAAGCTCGCCGTGGAGACCAACGTCTTCCCGCTCTTTGAAGTGGTGGGCGGGCGTTTCTCCATCACCAAGGAGATCAAGAAGCCCAAGCCGGTGCTCGACTACCTCAAGCTGCAGCGCCGCTTCCGCCACCTGGGCGAGGAGCAGGTCAAGCTGATCCAGGAAGAGGTGGACGGCGATTACGATTACCTCCAGCGCATGGTGGCCGCCACCAACGACCCCGCGCCCGAGGCCTAACCAAGCACCTCCATCGAAACCGTCATTCCCTTCGAGGAGAGGCCGCGGCGTGACGAACCGCACACAAGGCCTCTCCTCATTTCTTTTGCCCGTTTCAGGGAATTGCAAACCTCCCGCTCCGCCCCGCACTTGCGAGATCTTGGGCGATGCAGGGAAAGGGCGAGCCCGTGCAGGGGAAAGGGGGTGGAGGCGTTGCGCCACCGGGAGAAAGGAAAAGCGGATCAGGCCGGGGCGTCGGCCGCCTTGGCGCGCTCCTGCTCCTCATCCACCCCGGCCATCATCAGCCCGATGTTGGCGACCTTGTGCTCGTCGCTGACGGGGAACACGTCCATGAACCGCCCCCGGTAGATGACGGCCACGCGATCCGCGAGCTGGAGCGCCTCGTTGAGGTCGCCTGTGACGAGCAGGATGCCCGCCATCTCCCGCGCGGCCAGCAGATGGTGCCAGACCTGCTCCGTGGCGGAGATGTCGAGCCCCTGGGTGGGCTGCTCGGCCACGATGAGCCTGGGGCAGCGGTACAGCTCGCGCGCGAGCACGGACTTCTGGAGGTTGCCGCCCGAGAGCTGCCACGCCAGGGCCGCGATGCGCCCGGGCCGGATGTCGTATTGCTCCACGAGCTTGCTCGTGTCCTCGGCCGCGCGGCGCGTGTCGAGCAGGAACCCCTTGGCAAACCCCTGGCGCGTGGTCAAAAGCAGGTTGTCCACCAGATTCAGGTTGCGGCAGGTGGCCAGGCCGAGCCTGTCCTCGGGGATGTAGGAGAGGGAATTCTTCCACGAGGGCTTGGAGTAGAACTTGCGCCACGGCTTGCCCATGATGAAGAGCGTGTCCTGCGGGGGCTTCACCAACCCGCACACGGCCTCCACCAGGGGCTTCTGGCCGTTGCCAGCCACGCCCACCACGGCCACGATCTCCCCCTGGCGGACCTGGAGATTGATGCCCTCAAGGCCCAGGCCCGTTAGGTTTCTGATGTCGAGGATCACCTCGCCGATATCCACGGGGTCGCGCTCCACCTCCAGCAGCACCTCGCGGCCCACCATGCGGCAGGCCAGGTCCGCCTTGCTGGTCACCTCGTCGTGGTCAAACCGCCCCTCGATCCTCCCCCTGCGCAGGATGGCGATCTCGTCCGCCACCGCCAGCACCTCGCCCAGCTTGTGGGAGATGAACACGATGGCCTTGCCCTGGGCGGCCATGTTCCACATGGCCTCGAACAGCGAGGCGGACTCCTCGGGGGTCAGCACGGCCGTGGGCTCGTCGAAGATGAGCACCCGCGATTCGCGGTACAGCAGCTTGAGAATCTCCACGCGCTGCTTCTCGCCCATGGAGAGGTCCGACACCAGCGCCCCGGGGTCGATGGCCAGGCCGTAGCGCTCGGCCAGTTCGGCCACCTTGCGGCGCATCTCGGCGGGCTTGAGGAAAAAGGAACCCGTCTGGCCCAGGAGCACGTTCTCGGCCACGGTCATGGTCTCCACGAGCATGAAGTGCTGGTAGACCATGCCGATGCCCGAGGCGAGGCCGTCCTTTGCCGAGGAGAAGGCCACGGGCGCGCCGTCCACCTCGATGGTTCCGGCGTCGGGCCGATAGCGCCCGGCGAGCATGGACATGAGCGTGGACTTGCCCGCGCCGTTCTCCCCCAGCAGGGCGAGCACCTTGCCGGGGTGGATGTCCAGGGAGATGTCGGCATTGGCCAGCACGGAGCCGAAGCGCTTGGTGATGCCCTTCAGCGAGACGATGGGCGCACCGGACTCGTGGACGGTCCTGGTTTCGCGGTCGAGGTTGCCGAAGGGGGTGTTCATGCGGCTATCCTTCCGGCTCGATGTTCACGCCGAGCGCGGCCGGGCCCTGGCCGCCGCCCTTCTTGCGCCAGGCCGAGAGCACCAGCACCAGCACCGTGAGCGCGTAGGGCAGCATGAGCAGAAACTGCGGGGCGATGGAGGTGCCGGACGCCTGGAGCCTGAGCTGGAAAGCCATGACCCCGCCGAAGAGCCAGGCCCCGGCCACGGCCCGCCCCGGACGCCAGAACGCGAAGATGACCAGGGCCACGGCGATCCACCCCAGGCCCGAGGAGAGGCCGTTGGTCCAGTAGTGGGTGAAGGCCAGGGAGAGGTACGCCCCGCCGAGGCCCACCAGGAAGCCGCCGCCCATCACCGCGAGGTAGCGCAGGCGGCGGGGCTTGAGCCCGGCGGCGTAGGCTGCGGCGGGCATCTCGCCCACGGCCTTCACGGCCATGCCCAGCGAGGTCCGGCGCATGAAGACCCAGAACAGCAGCGGCAGCAGGTAGGAAACGTAGACCAGCATGTTGTGCCTGAAAAATATCCGCCCCAGCACGGGGATGTCGGCAAGAAGCGGCAGGGCCACGGGGTCGAAGCCCGGGGCGTTCAGGCCGATGAACGGCGTGCCGAGAAAGCTCGTGAGCCCCAGGCCGAGCATGGTCAGCGCCAGGCCGGAGACCACCTGGTTGCCCAGGCAGGTGATGGTCACGAAGGCGTGGACCCCGGCGGCGAGCATGCCCGTGGCCCCTCCGGCCAGGAAGGCCAGCCAGGGAGAGCCCGTGTAGTACGCCGTCAGGAAGGTGCCGAAGGCCGCCAGGCTCATCATGCCCTCCACGCCCAGGTTGAGCACGCCGCCCTTCTCGGAGAGCATCTCCCCCAGGGTGGCGTAGAGGATGGGCGTGCCGGAATGCACGGCGGCTGCCAGCAGGGCGATGACGAGGTCGGGGGTCATGCCGCGCCCTCCTTCACATTCTCATTCGCGCCTACATTCGGGCCTCCGTTCTCGCCTTCTTCGGCTCCGGGGCGGGTGCGCTCCAGGGTATAGGTCTGGAAGAACTGCCCGGCCAGCACGGTGAGCAGCAGCACGCCCTCCAGGATCACGCCGTAGGCCGCCGGGACCTGCAATTCTATCTGGAGATTTTCCGCGCCCACGCGCAGCACGGCCAGCAGGAAGGCCGCCACGGCGATGGACAGCGGGTGCAGCCTCGCCAGCCAGGCCACCACGATGGCGGTGTAGCCGTAGCCCACGATGATGGCGGGCTGGAGCCTGCCCACCACGGCCGAGACCTCCACCGCCCCGGCCCAGCCCGCGAGCCAGCCCGATACGCCCATGACGAACATGACCAGGAAGCCATACGGCAGCTTGGCGTAGCGGGCCACGCGCGGGCCCTCGCCCGAGGCGCGAAGCTCGTACCCCAGCCGGGTGAAGCGCATGAACGCCCAGACCAGCACCCCGCAGGCCACGCAGATGACGATGCCCCAGTGCACGCGCCCGAACACCGTGCCCAGGAGCGCACCGGAGGGGAAGTCGGGCGTCATGGGGAAGCCGGAGTGGTGCTTCCAGACGCGCATGACCAGATAGTCCAGCAGCAGGATGGCGATGTAGTTGAGCATCAGGGTGGAGATGATCTCGTTCACCTTGAGCTTGAGCCGCAACAGCGCGGGCACCATGGCCCACACCGCGCCGAAGACCAGCGCCATGGCGAGCATCAGCGGCAGGAGCACGACCCCCGGCAGGTCCGGGAAGGTCATGGCCATCCAGGTGGAGCCGATGGCCCCGAGGGCATACTGCCCCTCCGCGCCGATGTTCCATATCTGCATGCGGAAGGCCACGGCCACGCCCAGGGAGCAGAGGTAGATGGGCACGGCCTTGAGCAGGGCCTCCTCCAGCGCCCAGCCCGAGCCGAAGGTGCCCTCCCAGAGCACGACCAGCCCCTGGCCCCAGCTCTTGCCCGTGGCCGCGAGCAGCAGCGAACAGAGCGCGAGGGAAAAGAGCAGGGCGCCCAGGAATGTCACCAGGGCGCCCCACTTCCAGGGTTCTTCTCTTTTTCTGATCTTGAGGGCCATGCGACGCGGGCTAGTCGATGGAACCAGTCACGCCCTTCACGAAGAACTTCATGCCGAGCAGTTGCCCGTCGTCGGCGGTCTGGCCTTCGGGGATCTGCACGTTGCCCGCCTGGTCCACGATGGGCCCGGCGAAGATGGTGTCGTGCCCGGCCTCCAGCTCGGCCTTCATGGCATCGACCTTGGCGCGCACGTCCTCGGGCACCATGTCGCCATAGGGTCCCAGGGCGACAACGCCCTTGTCCATGCCGAGCCAGAGGGACTCGCCGCCCTTGAAGGAGCCGTCGCGCACCTGCTTGGCGAACTCCAGGTACAGCGGGCCCCAGTTCCACATGGCGGAGGTGAGGTGCGCCTTGGGGGCGAAGGAGGACATGTCGGAGTTGTAGCCCACGGAGTAGGCACCGCGCTCCTGGGCGGCCTCCTGCGGGCCGGGGGAGTCCTGGTGCTGGGCGATGACGTCGCAGCCCGCGTCGAGCAGGGAGATGGCGGAATCCTTCTCCAGGACGGGGTCGTACCAGGTGTTGGTCCAGACCACCACGACCTCCACGTCGGGGTTCACGGCCTGCGCGCCCAGGGTGAAGGCGTTGATCCCGCGGATGACCTCGGGAATCTGCATGGCGGCCACGTAGCCGATCTTGTTGGTCTTGCTCATGGACCCGGCGACCATGCCCGTGAGGTAGCGGGGCTGGTAGATGCGGCCGAAGTAGTTGCTCATGTTCGGCGCGGTCTTGAAGCCGGAGCAGTGCACGAAGGCGGTGTCGGGATATTCGCCCGCGACCTTGACCATGGGATCCATGTAGCCGAAGCTGGTGGCGATCACGAGGTCGAAATCCTTGCGGGCGAAGGTGCGGATGACGCGCTCGGAGTCGGCGCCCTCGGGTACGGACTCGGCGTAGCTGGTCTCGATCCAGTCTTCCTTGTCGATGAACAGGCGGCCCTGGTCATGAGCCCAGGAGTAGCCCGCGTCGCCGATGGGCGAGACGTAAACGAAACCGACCTTGACCTTGCCGTCCTCGGCCGGAGCCTCGGCAGCAGGAGCCTCGGCAGCGGGAGCCTCGGCAGCAGGAGCCTCGGCCGAAGGCGCAGCCTGCTCGGCGGGAGCGGCCTGCTCCGCTTTATCCTCGGCCTTGTTGCCGCAGCCTGCGGCAAGGCCCAGCAGGGCCACCATCGCCACCAGCGCCAGCAGGGCGCGCACGTTTTTCAGCATCCGACTCTCCTCCGGAAATTGTTCTTTCAAAGCCTTTAGCCCAGCCCGGGAAAAGGGGCAACTCCCGCGCCGGGCAACATGCGGACCGCGACCCCACGCAGGGGCGGCCCGGTTTCATCCAACCTATTCACATACCTTGACGATGGGTTCCACGAACTGGTGCCCGGCGTCCCAGGGAAAGAGTATCCAGGTGTCCTGGCTGACCTCGGTGATGAACGTATCCACCAGGGGGCGGCCCTCCGGCTTGGC
>JBFWJM010000042.1:0-15195 GCA_050253205.1 Desulfovibrionaceae bacterium | reverse complement strand
GCCAGCGCGGAGGTCATGTCGTATTGGTCGCTGAAAATGAACGCGCGATCAGCATCCGGCAGGGAGTCGCGGTAGTGTTCCACGGTTTCTCCGAGCTGCCTCCAACCCTTGACCCTTCGCGTTGGGTCCATTTCCCTCGGGATGGGCAGGAGATGGAAACACTGAGCCAACAGAAACAGGGCCACCGCCAAGGCCGGGATAACCTTCTTCCAGATGCGTGTACGGGGAGCCGACGACTCCACCAGACGGAGCAGACCGGCCGCCGCAAGGACGGTTCCGGGAATATAGCTGACCGCCACCCAGTTGGGCATGATCTTGGTATGAAAACTCCAAAAGAACACGAACACCCAAAGCGGCAGAAAAAAAACCAAAAGAAGTGTGGATTGCTGATTGGTTAAGTGGAATGAATCACTTTCCTTTGTACGCCTTCCCCAAAGCTGTCTGCATGCCTCTGCAAGCAACAGGAAGAGCCACCACGGCGTTGCCAGGGCGAGTTGGGAGCCGATGTAGTCCGGGAATCTGTCGAACCGCAGAAAGGAGCCGCTGGTGCCCGTGGCTCCGGAAAGATGCGCCACATGCTTGAAACCGACCCAGTGGTTCTGAATGTTCCAGGCAACGATGGGCAGCATGCCGAGAATGGTTCCCACGATTATGACCAGGAAAAGGGCTGGCCAGACACCCTTGCGCAGGTGTCTGCGCAGTATCCAGGCATACAGCAGGGCCTGGGCAGCGGCGATGAGCATCATGTACTTGGCGAGGATGCCCAAGGCGAGGGTCAGGGCCATGATGATGAACGGAAGAGGCGAGCGAGCGTCTCCCGGGCCGGGGCGCAAGGCCGAGTACAAGGCGAAAAGGAAGGCGGCATAGCAGAGAATCAGCGGGCTGTCCGTGGTCATGAGGATGCTCAGCCCCATGAAGATAAGCATGGTGTTGAACACGAAAAGCGTGGCAAGGCCGAGCAGAGGGCGGCGAAAACACCGGGCGACGCCGAAATACAGGACGGCCTGCGTGCAGGCCGAGTGCAGCACGGACCCGAAGCGTACGCCGAGCTCGGTGTTGCCGAATATGCTGGTCCAGAGGGAGATGACCCAGGTGATGAGCGGGCCCTTGGAATAGTAGGAAAGCTGCGGGTGCCGGGTCCAGTCCCAGTACTGGGCCTCGTCCTGGACAAGCGTGAGTTGCCCGGTGGCGATGAACAGCAGGCGCGCCAGGGTGGTGATCAGGATGATGCCCAGGGCCCAGCGGCCAGGGTACCGATGCAGGGAAATGCTCAAACGCATAATCACTCTCGGGGATGAAATTTGACCCAAGGTACAGGGCTCGGCAGCGATGAGCAAGCGGCGCGTTGGCCGTAGGGCTGCCGGAGCGGCATCGTACGGGGCAGCGAGTATGGGAAGCTCGGGGCCATCAGCCTACCTGACCCTGTGCTCCTCCCCGAGGATCAGCTCCGCTTCTTCGCTTTCAGCCTCCTCATTGTCGGCTTCTTCTTCGTCCGCAGGGAGTGGGACGGCATCCACAGCTTTGGCAGGGGTTGGTTCACGCAAAGTGCCGTGCGTAGTGGCAGCGGTTTGGCCCGCATCGGCATGTGGGGCGCGATCGGGTACATGTGCGGGTTTGGGTGTTGGCAGTGCAGTGGCCAGGCTCTCCTCCAGCATGATGGGGGATTCCGCGAGGTCGGACTCCAGGTTGGAGATGACCTTGGAGAGCATCATCAAAAGCGTTTCCAGCCCGGATTCCGTGAGCCCGCGCATGGCCGTGGCGTGGACCTCCAGGGCGCTTCGCGTCAGGCTGGGTTTGAGGTCCTTGCCGCGCTGGGTGAGTTTGATGTGTATCTGGCGTTTATCGTTGCTGTCCGGAACCTTGCGGATGAGCCTATCCCGAACCATGCGGTTCAGGGTGTTGGCCAGGGTCGGCTGTTCGATGCGCATGCGTTTGCACAGCTCCGCCTGGGTCTGGCCGTCCTTCTGCCAGAGGCTCAGGAGCACGGGAAGCTGCGCGGGAGTGGTGTTGTGCGGGGAGAGCCTCGCTTGCAGGGCCTGGCCGTACAGGCGGGCAAGAATGTTGAAGAGATATCCAGGGGACTGCTTGTAGACAAACTCCATGTCGTGCCTCGAATGGTGTGGATTTGCAGAGTATGATATGTTGTTACATAGCAGGCTATGCTGAAGTCAAGCCCGGTGAGCGGAAAACTGGCGCGAACAGGGCGTTTTCAGGGTTTACGGGTAGGAACCGAAAGCATATGGTGCGCGCATGCGAATCGTGACCACCATTGACGACCTCGGCCTGCATCCGGCGGTGCTGCGCTCTGTGCTGAAGCTGCGGGAACAAGGACGCCCGCTCTCCGCCTCGCTGCTGGTGAACGCGCCCCACGCCGCAGAGGCCCTGAACAGCCGGGAGCTTTCCGTGGATGCCGGGCTCGGCATCGGGGTGCAGCTCTCCATCCTGCGGGGCAAGCCCCTTTCCCGGCAGGAGGACGTGAACACGCTGATCCGCCATGACGGGCGATTTCTCGGGGATTACGGCGAGCTGTTCGCGCGCTTTCTCGATGGCAAGGTGGCCCTTGGGCAGATCGAGCTGGAGTGGGAGGCGCAGATGCGACAGGTGGAGGACGCCGGGCTGGCGATCAGCCATCTGGCGAGCGACGCCGGGGTGCACGCCTGGCCGGGGCTCACGGTGATGCTGGGCAACCTGGCGCAGCGCCACGGCGTGGCCTGGATCCGCCGCCCGAGGAAGTGCGAGGGGGTGCTCTCGGAAAACACGAGTCGGGCCCGGTCGCAGTTCATGAACATCTGCACCATGCTCCGGCAGTTGCCCGGCCCGGTGGAAAGCCCGGACCTCGTCTGGGGGGAGACGCACGAGCAGATCCACCCGGAAAACATCGCCCGGGAGCTGCGCCAGGCGGAACCCGCGCCGGAAGTGGTGGAGGTGGTGTGTCGCCCCGGGGTATGGAAGGAAGGCGACCCCGAGGCGGACGGTGCCTTCGGGCCCGTGCCCGGGCGGGAAAAATGGAGCCGCGCGCAGGCGCTGCTGGAGCTGGAGGACTGGGCGGGGGCGCTTGCCGGGCTCGGTGCCACGGCGGAACATTTCGGAACCTTGAAACGGAGCGGAAGATGAAGATCGGCGTGCTGCAACTCAACCTCGTGGTGGGCGACCTGGACGGCAATGCCGCCAGGATCGTCAGCGCGGCCAGGGAGGCCGCGGAGCGCGGGGCTTCCTGGTGCATGACATCCGAGCTGGCGCTGACGGGCTACCCCCCGCGCGATCTGCTGCTCTACCGCTCCGTGCTGTGCAGGACGCAGGAGACCGTGCTGCGCATCGCCAGGGAACTGGAGAACGACATTCCCATCCTGCTCGGGGCCGTGGAGGCCAACGTGGCGGGCGAGGGCAAGGCCGCGTACAACTCGGCCTTCTGGTGCATGGATGGCGAGATCGTCCGCAGCTTCCGCAAATCGCTCCTACCGACCTACGACGTGTTCGACGAGGACCGCTATTTCGAGTCCGCCGTGGACGTGACCACGGGCCGCAGGCCGCGCAACATCCTCAACTACATGGGCCATCGCATCGGCGTGACCATCTGCGAGGATGCCTGGAACGACAAGGATTTCTGGCCCATCCGTACCTACCACGTGGACCCGGTGGAAGAGCTCTGCCGCGAGGGTGTTGACGTGCTCGTGAACCTCTCGGCCTCGCCGTTTTCCATCGGCAAGCAGCAGGTGCGCGAACGCATGCTCGGCAACGTGGCCCAGCGCAACCGCATCCCGCTGGTCTATTCGAACCAGACCGGGGGCAACGACGACCTCGTGTTCGACGGCAGGAGCTTCGCCATTTCCTCCGACGGGCGGGTCATGGCCCGGGCAAAGGGGTTCGGCGAGGAAGTGCTCGTCGTGGACCTCAAGGAGGGTGGGCCCGTGGCCGAGGATGATTTCAACCAGGATGCGGAGACCTACGAGGCGCTGGTCCTGGGCCTGGCGGACTACATGGGCAAGACCGGGTTCAGCCGTGCCGTGGTGGGCCTCTCGGGCGGCATCGACTCTGCGGTGACGGCCGCCGTGGCCGCGCGCGCCCTGGGGCCGGAGAACGTGCTCGGCGTGCTCATGCCCTCGCCGTGGTCCAGCGAGGGGTCCGTGAAGGATTCGCTCGAACTGGCGAAAAATATCGGCATCGAAACCATGACCCTGCCCATCGAACCCGTGATGCAAGCCATGAATGGTGCTTTGGCCGAGGCCTTCCATGGGCTGGAGCCGGACGTGACGGAGGAGAACCTCCAGTCCCGCATCCGGGGGAACCTGCTCATGGCCCTGGCCAACAAGCGGCGCGCCCTGGTGCTGACCACGGGCAACAAGAGCGAGCTTGCCGTGGGCTATTGCACCATCTACGGGGACATGGCAGGCGGGTTCGCCGTCATCTCCGACCTGCCCAAGGGTGCGGTCTACTCCCTGGCGCGCTGGATGAACGGCCGCTTCGGCACGCAGGTGCCGGAGGCCACCATCACCAAGGCTCCGAGCGCGGAGCTGCGCCCGGGCCAGCTCGACCAGGACTCCCTGCCGCCGTACGACGTGCTCGACGCCATCCTGGAGTTGCACATCGAAAAGCACAAGGGCCGGGAAGGGATCATCGAGGAAGGGTTCGACCCGCAGGTGGTGGACCGCGTGCTGAAGCTCGTGCGGGGGGCGGAGTTCAAGCGCCGCCAGGCAGTGCCGGGGGTGAAGCTGCGGGCGCGCTCCTTCGGCAGCGGCTGGCGCATGCCCCTGGCGTGCAAGGTCGAGCTCTAGACCGACGTTAAGAACATATCCGCTGTAACCACGGAGACGACCATGAATCCCTTCAAGCGCCGCTGGCAGGGGCCGGGCGGCTACTCGCAGGTGCTGTCCATCGGCATGCCCATGGTCATCGGCATGATCTCCCACTCGGTCATGCAGTTCACCGACCGCATCTTCCTGGGGCGATATGACCTGGAGGCCATTGCGGCGTCTATGCCCGCGTCCATCATGTCGTTCATGTTCATCTCGTTCTTCATGGGCATAGCGGAATACCTGAGCGTTTTCGTGGCGCAGTATACTGGGGCGGCAAGGCACGAGCGGGTGGGAGCCGTGCTCTGGCAGGGGCTCTGGTTTTGTCTTCCGGCCTGGATGTTCCTCGCTTCGCTGGCGTTGTTTTCCGGGCCGCTCTTCGCTCTGGGCGGGCACCCGCAGCCCCTGCGGGAGCTGGAGGTGGCCTACTTCAACGTCCTGACCCTGGGCGGCGGTCTGGTGGTCCTCTCCACCACGCTGGCGGGTTTCTTTTCCGGCCGGGGCATGACCATTCCGGTCATGGCCGTGAACACCATCGGCGCGGCGGTGAACATTCCCCTGGACTATGCGCTGATCAACGGCTGGGGCTGGTTTCCGGAGCTGGGCATCGTCGGGGCCGGGCTGGCCACGGTGACGGGTTCGGCGGTCATGGTGCTGCTTTTCGTGGGGATCATCTTCCGGCGTTCGCACGAGCAGCAGTTCGGCGTGTTTCGCAACTGGCGGTTCGAGCGGGGGCTGTTCCTGCGGTATCTGCGCTTCGGCATCCCCGGGGGGTTCAACTTCTTTGTGGACATGTTCGCGGTGACCTTCTTCGTGTTCGCCATCGGGCGGGTGGGGGAACTGGAGCTCGCCGCCACCAACATGGTCATCTCCCTGGACATGCTGGCCTTCATGCCGGCCATCGGCATGGGCATTGCGGCAGGGGTAGTGGTGGGCCAATCCATCGGCGCGAAGCAGCCGGAGATCGGCCACAGGGCGACCATCAGCACCCTGCACCTGAACCTCGGGTACATGGGTTTCATGGCGGCGCTGTTCCTGCTCCTGCCGGAGACGCTCATGGAGATGTTTCGGGAGCGCGGGCTCGGCAAGGAGGGGTACGCGGCGGTGCGCCACATGGGCACGGTCATGTTGCGATTCGTGGCGGTGTATTCGCTGTGTGATGCAGTTGTCCTCACGTATTTCGGGGCGTTGAAGGGAGCGGGAGATATCCGCTTCGTCATGTGGACCATTGTGCTCGGGTCCCTGGCGTGCATCGTGGCCCCGCTGGCGCTGGTCATGCTCTACGGGGAGATGACCTACGTCCTGGCCTGGTCGTTTCTTTCCCTGTATATCGCCTACCTGGCGCTGGCTTCCTGGCTTCGTTTCCGGGGCGGCAAGTGGAAGCGCATGAGCGTCATCGAAGAGCGTGGAGACGAGGCCAGCTCGATTTCTTGACACGGCCGTGACGTGCGGTACCCTGAAAGTTGATCCAGGCGAGGAAACCGGGGCGCAACGCGGTGCGATGATCTGAAGGTGATCGCCGGAAATGGCGGAACCGTGGTGGAATCGGGTGATCACACGGGCTGCGAAGAAAGAACGGCACAAGGAAGCGGCATGGCGGGAAACGAGAAAACCGGGCAGGATCTCGGCACGGGCGGGGAGCCTGTGCGGCTCGTTGTTGCCCGGTACCGTGAAGACCTCGCCTGGCTGGAAGGGATTCCCTGGCCCGCAACGGTCTACGACAAGGGCGGCGACCTACCCGTCAGCGAAAATCCCTGGCGAACGGTTCGCCCGCTGGCCAACCTGGGCCGCGAGGCGCACACCTACCTCACGCACATCATCCGGGACTGGGACCATCTGGCGGGGACCACGATCTTCGTGCAGGGGAACCCGTTCTTGCACCTCCGAAGCGACGGCAAAGCCACGGTGGCGGACCTGCTGGCCCTGGTGGAGGAGAGGGTCGCATCTGCTGTGCCGTTTTCCGGGCTGGCCTGGTTTCGCATGCGCTGCGACGGCCTCGGCCGCCCGCACGACATGCGCGACCTCTCGACCAAGGGCCGCTGGGCGGGCTGGGGCAAGGACATCCCCGTGGCAGAAGTGTTCGAGGGGCTGTTCGCCGCGCCCGCGCCCGGGACCTTCATCGCCAGGGGGGCCACGGGCAATTTCCTGGTGACTCGGGAGCGCATCCTTGCCCGGCCGCGTTCCTTCTACGAACGTATGTTGCGGATGATTGCGGACGACCCGGACGACGAGCGCAATACGGGCCACGCCGTGGAGCGGCTCTGGCAGCACGTTTTCGGCGGAAACCCCGCCCTGGGCGCGGAAGGCGCAGGCACCCCGGGGCAAGCGCCCCGGGAGGGGGAGGAGGCATGATCCTCGACCTGCGCATAGCGCTCGCATCCCTGGCCGCGCACAGGCTGCGGACCATACTCGCCATGACGGGCATCTTCCTCGGTGCCCTGGCCTTCACAGGGGTCCAGACCATGAGCCAGATCATGGTCCGTTTCGCCGAGGTGGAGGTGGAGAAGATGGGCCCGAACCTGTTCAGCGTCATGGCGGGGCAGGTGCGCTTCGGCCGGGGCGGGGTGCGCTTTGCGGATAACGTGACCACGCTCACCGTGTCCGATGCGCGGGAGCTTGCCGGGAGCCTCCCTGGTGTCGCCACCATGGCCCCCATGGCCCAGCAGACCCTGCCGATTCGTGCCGAGGGGGTCACGGTGAACGGGCTGGTGACGGCCACCTGGCCGGAGTATCAGCGCGTGCGCAGCTTTTACCCGGCGCATGGGCGCTTCTTCACGCACGAGGAAGAACGCGACCTGGAGCGGGTGGTGGTGCTGGGCACCAAGATCGCCGAGCGGATCTTCGGCGGCCGGGAGGCAGCGCTGGGGCGGCAGGTGTTCATCTACCGGGCGGGGTTCCGCGTGGTGGGCGTGATGGAGGAAAAAGGGCGGGACCTGGCCGGGGTGGACCAGGATGAGCAGGTGTTCATGCCGCTTTCAACCTACATGCGCCGGGCGAGCAATACGGACTACATCAAGTCGATTCTCATGGAACTGCGCGAAGGCGAGAGCGTGGAGCGCCTGCGCGAGGCCGCGACAGCCATCCTGCGCCAGCGCCATGCCCTGGGCAAGGGGGAGGACGACGACTTCAGCCTCCTGGAGGCCAAGGACGCCATGCAGCTCCAGCGCGACGCCCTGAACCTCATGAGCACGCTGGGCGTCATCGTCTCCACCATCTCCTTTGCCGTGGGCGGGCTGGGCATCCTCTCCATCATGGTCCTGCTGGTGCGGGCCCGGCGCAAAGAGATCGGCATCCGCAGGGCTGTGGGCGGAACAAAACGGGACATCGTCCGCCAGTTCGTGCTGGAGTCAGCGCTCATGTCCGTTACCGGGGGAACCCTCGGGGTGGTGGTCTGTCTGGCTTTGGTGGTGGTGTTCACCTCGCTTTCCACCTATCCCCTGGTGCTCGACCCCCTGGTGCCCCTGGCGGCGGTGCTGGGGTCGGCCGTGCTGGGGCTCGGCGCGGGGGCCTACCCCGCCTGGCAGGCCTCGCGCATCGAAATCCTCGACGTACTCTCCGGGTGACGCCAGGTCGCGGACGGCGCGCATGAACGCCGTTTACCCCGCAACGCCATCATGCTATGCACGCCGCATGGTACAAGACAAGGCCAGGGGCGACGGCAAAGGGGAAATGCAGCGGCGAATCCTCGCCGCCGCCGAAGAGCTCTTCGTGCGCAAGGGGTTCGACAACGTCTCCATGCGCGCCATAGCCTCGCGCATCGGGTACAGCCCCGGTGCCATCTACCGGTATTTCGAGAACAAGCAGGAAATCCTCTCCCTGCTTCGGCACGAAGCCTTCGGCGTGTTGATGAAGCGTCAGGCGGCCCTGCCCAAGGATGAGGACCCGGAAAAGCGGCTCCATGCCCAGTGCCGGCTGTTTTTCGATTTCGCCATGGAAAAGCCGGACCGCTTCCGCCTCATGTTCGCGCAGGGGCCGAGCGCGGTATCCGTCGGCGGGCAATGGGCCGACCGGGCCCACGAATCGCTGGAACGGTTCGAGGGGGAAGTGGCGGAATGCATGGCGCAGGGCTGCTTCCCCGGGCAGGAGGCCCGTACCGTGGTCATCACCCTGTGGACCTGCATGCACGGGCTCGCCTCCCTCGCGCTCAGCGGGCGGCTCGCCGTGCTTGGCCAGGATGTGGACGCCCTGGCGAAAAAGGTGATAGCGTTCGCGATCCGTTGAGTGCGATCAGCACCCGGAGAGTAGACAATGGGCACGCAAGGGGGACGCCGCAGACATGACTGACGCAAACGATTGCCTGCCGCAGGGCCGCAGGAAGGGGCCTTGCAAGGTTGCCGCCCGTCCCCTGCGGGGCTTGGCTGCATCCATCGTGCGGGCACGGCTTTCGTCCCTGCATGCGGCTCGGGTCCGTGGGCTCGGCCCGGCGCTGGTTGTGGCCTGTGTGCTGGTGCTGCTCTCGCTGGTGCTCGCGGGTTGTTCGGGGGATGATCAGGCCGTTGCCAAAGGGGCGGAGGCACCCGCGACGCCCGCTGGCGATCCTTCGCCGGAACCCGGTGGCAGCGTTGGCCCGGCGGGTGTTCCGGCAAACTCTCCGCCGCCCACTCATGCAGGCTCGCAGGCGCAGACCTTCCGCGCAAAAAGCGCGGCAAGGACCGTGACCCTCACAGGCTTCACCCGCGCTCGTACCAGCTATGCCTTGGTGAGCGAGGAAGAGGGCCGCTGCGCCGAGGTTCTGGCGGACATTGGCGACGTCATCGGCGAAGACGGGGTCTTTGCCAGGCTGGATACCACCTTCATCCTGCTGGACGTGGAGAGCAACCGGGCCGACCAGGCCCGGCTCGGCGGCGAGGTGAGCTTCCACACCAAGGAAATGGAGCGCTACGAGGACCTTGTGCGGCGCGACACCGCCGCCCAGTCCACCCTGGACGCGCATGTCCGCGACCGCCAGACCGCCGTGCAGCAGCTCCGCGCGCTTCAGGTGGCGGGGCGCAGGCTGGCCGAGCGGCTGGAGCGGCACACCCTCTCGGCCCCGCCGGGCTGGAGGGTCAAGAGCCGCAACGTGGAACAGGGCGAATGGATCACCAAGGGGCAGACCGTGGCCGAGGTGGCCAACTACCAGGTGCTGCTGGTGCCGTACGCCCTCTCCCTCACCGAGCTGGACGGCCTGCGATCCGTGGAGGGCGGGCCTGTGCTGCGCCTGCCCGAACTCGGCAAGGAGGCACGCGCCTCCATTCTCCGCGTGGCCCCGGGGTTCGACCCCGAAACACGCAAGATCAACGTGGACCTGGTCATCGAGCAGGGAGATTTTGATTTCCGGGGCGGCATCCGCACGGAGCTGACCGTGGGCCTGCCCGACCCGGGCGGGGCCGTCACCGTGCCGGAGTCCGCCCTGGTCCGAGCGTATGAGGACTACTTTCTCGTCCGGCCGGGTGGCGTGCGGGTCAAGGTGTTGCTCCTCGGCTCCGCTCCCGAGGGCGGCCGCCGCGTTTCGTCCGATGAGGTCGCCCCGGGCGACGAGTTCCTGGTCTCCCCGCTTGGGGAATAACGACAACGCCCCAAAGGGGGCGGATCGTACCGCATGAAATCTTTCGTCCGCTTCACCTTGCGCCAGGTCGTGTTCGTGAACCTGGTCTTCATCCTGCTCATGGTGGTGGGGGTGTTCTGCGTCTTCGACCTCGCGGTGGAGCGCTACCCCAATGTGAGCATGGGCAAGGTGCTGGTGACGGGCTTCCTCCCCGGGGCCAGCCCCGACGAGGTGGAGACCCTGGTCACGCGCAAGATCGAAGATGCGCTGGACGACCTGGAAAACGTGGAATACGTGCGCTCCCGGTCATTCCGCGAGCGCGCCTCCGTGCTCGTCAAGTTCCTGGACGACTCGGACTACGACGGCCTCTACGACGAACTGCGCTTCAAGGTCCTCTCCATCCAGAACGACCTGCCCTCCACCATGGACCCCCCGGTGTTCACGAAGATCGACGTGAACGAATGGCTCCCCGTGATCAACGTGAACCTGCTGGGCCAGCGCACCAACCGCGCCCTGACCCTCATGGCCGAGGAGCTGGAGCTGGAGCTGGAGCGCATCGAGGGCGTCAAGGACGTGAAGATCGACGGCGAGTTCACCCGGGAGTTCCACCTGGAGCTGGACCCCGAACGGATGATGCGCCTGGGCGTGACCTTCGACGACGTGGTGAACGCCTTGGAGGCGTCCAACATCTCCATCCCGGCTGGGGATTTCGAGTCCTCGGACGGAGAGTTCGTGATCGTTGTGGACGAGCGCTTCCGCACCCGGGAGGAAGTGGCGCAAACCATTATCCGGCGCGATCTGGACGGTTCGTTCACGACTGTTGGAGATGTGCTTTCCTCCGCCCGTCTGAGCTACCGCGACCCCTTCCTCATCTCCTCGGTCAACGGTATGGATTCCGTTTCCGTGAAGGTGCGCAAAACCCCGGACGGCAATGCCCTGACCATCTCCGACGCGGTGCGCGAGGTGGTGGAGGGGTTTGCTCCCGTGTTCGAGCGCGAGGGCGTCCGCGCGGTGCTCACCCAGGACCAGCGGGTGTACATCGACGAATCCATCTCCACCCTGGGGGTCAACCTGCTGGTGGGCGTGGTGCTGGTGACGGCCATCCTCTGGCTGGTCATGGGCCCGCGCAACGCCGCCCTGGCCACCGTGGGCATCCCCTTCTCCTTCCTCGTGACCATGGTGATCATGTGGATCACGGGGAATTCCCTCAACGAGATCACGCTGTTTTCCTTCGTGCTCGTCTCCGGCATCATCGTGGACGACGCCATCGTGGTGGTGGAGAACATCTACCGCCATATCCAAGAGGGCAAGCCCCTGCGCGAGTCTGTGGTGGACGGCGCGTCTGAGGTGTTCTTGCCCGTCATCGCCGCCACCAGCACCACCGTGGCCGCGTTCCTGCCCATGCTCATCATGACCGGGTCCACGGGCGAGTTCTTCGCGCAGGTGCCCAAGGCCGTGAGCTTCGCCATCCTGGCCTCCCTGGTGGAGTGCCTGGTCATCCTGCCCCTGCACGTGCACGACTGGCCGGGCGCGGCGCGCATGGCCGAGAGCCACGGCAACCGGCCTGACCCGGTCTTCCTCAAGCGCCTGCATTCGTTCACGGACCGTTTGCTGGGCCTGGCGCTGCGCAACCGCTGGAAGAGCATCGGCGCGGCGGCGCTGGCCTTTTTCGTGGCGGTGTTTCTTCTGGCCGTGTCCCTTTCGGGCAAGGCGGGGCTCATCCGCATCCAGTTTTTCCCGGAAGACTACAACCTCTTCTACGTGGACGTTGTCGGCCCGACGGGCACCCCCCTGGCGGCCACCTCCGAGAAGGGCAAGGAAATCTCCAGGTTCCTGACGGGCCTCGGCCCCGGTGTGGTCAAGAACACCTCCTGCCTGGCGGGCATGGTCATGAACGACGACTACGAGAACATCTTCGGCTCCAACAACGCCTTTGTCATCGCCGAGATGCCCGCCAAGGAGGACCAGCGCTTTCCCGGCATCGAGGATAACGACCCACAGCTCTACCTCGAATGGATCCGCCGGGAGCTGGAGCCCTTTGCCAAGGGCGGGTGGTCGCTCCGGGTCTGGCCGGAGCAGACGGGCCCCCCTGCGGGCAAGCCCGTGAACGTGCGCGTGCTCGGCTCGGACTTCGAGGCCGTGAGCGCCTTGCAGGAGGCCGTCTGGAACCATCTCGCCACGGACCCGCTCGTGGCCCCGCAGCTGGTGGACCTCCAGGCCGACACCGGCACCCCGAACCTCGTGTTCCGCATCGAGCCCGACCGGGCCCGCGTGGCCGAGTACGGCCTGGACCCCGCGCGCGTCGCCGTGCTGGCCGGGTCCGTGCTCGACGGGCGGCTGGTGGGCGAATTCCGCCTGAGCGACGAAGACGTGGACCTGCGGGTGAAGATCGACCCCGCGCAGATGCGCCAGCCAGAGCAGGCGCTGGACATCCCCGTGCTGGAGCACGAGTCCGGCCCCGTGCGCCTGGGCGACCTCTGCTCCGTGCGCGTCTACCGCGAGCCGGGCCAGCTCAACCGCTTCCAGGGCCAGCGCGCCATCACCATGACCGCCGACCTCGCCCCTGGGGCGCACTTCTCGGCCCAGGAGGCCGTGTACCGCGTGCGCACGTTCTACGAGACCATCCGCGACCAATACCCGGGCGCGATCCTCGACTTCGCCGGGGAGTTCGAGTCCACGGGCAAATCCTTCGCCTCGCTGGGGTACGCCTTCCTCATCGCCGTGCTGGTCATCTACACCATCCTCGCCTGCCAGTTCCATTCCTATGTCCAGCCCGCCATCATCATCTCGGCCATCGTCTTCGCGCTCACGGGGGTGGTCTTCGGCGTGTTCATCACGCGCTCGCTCTTCACCATCAACAGCTTCATCGCCACCGTGGGCGTGGCTGGCGTAGTGGTCAACGACTCCCTCGTGCTGCTCGATTTCATCAACAAACGCTACGACGCGGGCCTCGGCCGCGAGGAGGCCATCCGCGAGGGCGTGCGCGTGCGCCTGCGGCCCATCCTGCTGACCACCGCCACCACCAGCCTGGGCCTGCTGCCCATGGCCCTCGGCTTCCCGTACTACTCCAACGTCTGGTCAACCATGGCCACCACCTTCGTCACTGGCCTGTGCACGGCCACGGGGCTTTCCGTGCTCCTGGTGCCGGTGATGTGGGACCTCGTGATCCGGCGCAGGGAGCGCCGCGCCGCCAAACGGGCCTGATCGTCAGCCTCTTCGCCAATTTTCCGCGATTCTCCGCAACTGGACACAGCCGCAAATTTGCGTAATGGTTCCGGGGAGGACGGGGCCGCGCTCGCCGGGAGCAGGCGGCCGGGAACCCGCCGGGGAGACCGCCGTGCCCACCATCAGCCGTTTTGAAAACATCTGCCTCTTCCATATCCTCGACGGCCTGCGCGACGGGCTGAGCCACTTCTCGCGGCCCACCCGCGTGGCCATGGTCTACGCCATACGGCCCGACGGCCCCCTGCACATCTACGACCCCATGGACCTCATGCGCGGGCACGAGTCCAAGCTCAAGAGCTTCTACCTCGACTCCGACGCCTGGAGAAAAAACCCGCCCTATGCGGGCGGGCTCGAACTCCTCGACCAGCAGCATAGCCAGAACCTCCAGATGGCGGGCATCGCCTCCCACGGGGGCAGGGCGGATGCCGTGGCCTACCAGATGTGGTTCACCGAGCAGCACCCCGACATGTGCTCCCTGGGGCCCATCCGCATGTGGCTCGAATACGCCGTGCGCCTCTTCGCCCAGAATTACGAAATCCAGTCGGTCATGAACATAGACACCGCGGGCTACGTGCTCCAGCACTGCGCTAACCATTCCATCCGCGACTATCTCGTGGAGGAGCGCAGCGCCATGGGCAAGCTCGATACCCAGTTGCGCATCTACCCCCTGCTCGACGCCGTGCTCGGCATCTCCAAGACCCGCGAGGAAGGGGCCCCCGCCTGGGGGGAGATCGCCTTCGTGGAACCCTGCGAGCTCTACCAGATGAACTTCCTGGCGCTCTTCCCGGACCTGGAGCGTCCCCTCATGACCAACCACAAGCACGTACGCAAGCTCCTGCAATCCGTGGAGAAGACGGACCGCTGCCTCGTGTCCGACGGGCAGACCGTCATCGGCATCGCCACGGGCGCGGCGCCCGATTCCAGCGTCATCGCCCGCTTCCACGGCAACCACGGCTTCCTCTGGCTCAACGGGCTGCGCGTGTGCAGCTTTGCGGACGGCAACTACCATGCCTCCACCCGCAAGGCGAACCTCGTGGAGCTGGAGGAAAAGCTCATCGACTCGCCCCTCTCGCGCACCGATCAGCACACCCTCATGCGCATCGTCACCCGGCTTGTGGAAAGCGCGGCAAAGCACCGCCACGGCGCGGCCATCGTCCTCGACTTCTCCGCCAGAACCCTCGATATCCCCGGGCAGAGCCTCGTCCACGCCCTGGACCTGCGCCAGGAGCGCTTCCTCCTCCTGGCCATGTCCCTCGCCAAGGTGGACGGCGCGCTGCACGTCGGCGTGGACCTCAAGCTCCACGCCTTCGGCTGCCTGCTCGACGGCCTCTCCGTGCCCGGGGAAAACCGCGCGCGCGGCGCGCGCTACAACTCCTCCATGCGTTTCTCCGCCCGGCACGACGACGTCATCGTGGTGGCCGTCTCCTCCGACAGGCCCGTCTCCATCCTCCAGAACGGCGTCGAACTCACCGCCGCCTGCCAGCTCCCGCAATTGACGGGCTGTCCTTCCCCTCCTCCCCTCACCACCTGGCTTCAGGCGTGACGGGCATCGGCGGGGGCGGCGTTGCTCGTCGCGGCCCGATCCTCATGTATTGCCCCATACACTTCGGCCCGGGCCGCTCCTCGCGCCTGGCCCTCGCGGTTTTTGACCGCCCG